>NZ_VITO01000005.1:0-244523 GCF_007828025.1 Nitrospirillum bahiense | reverse complement strand
CATAAGGCGCGACCGCGTCCGCCGGAAGTTTCCGGGGAGCGCAGCGGACTGGAAACTGAGGATAGCCAAGGGGCGGATGCCCCGCCGGCGCCTGAGAGAATGACATAAGGCGCGACCGCGTCCGCCGGAAGTTTCCGGGGAGCGCAGCGGACTGGAAACTGAGGATAGCCAAGGGGCGGATGCCCCGCCGGCGCCTGAAGCAACTTATAAAGGCGCCCGAAGGATGGCGACCAGGCCCAGCAGTCCGCCCGCCACCAACAGGGCGAAGGGGTTGTGGTGCAGCATCAGGACGGTGGCGCCCATCCAGCCGTAGCTCATCATCATTTCCAGCAGGGTGCGGCCCACCACCTTGCCGGTGGCACCCTTGCGCGGCTTCAGCACCTGGTCCACCTCGCTTCCGCTGACCGGTTGCACCCACAGGCTGGCCACCACGGCGCAAAAGGTGGCGGCGATGCCGCAGCTGAGGATGGTCAGCGTGCCCCACAGGCTGACGCCGCCGGCCAGGGCGGCCACCACGGCCACCGCCACCAGGGGCGGCAGGCCGGCCGCCTCCACCTTGGCCTGGCGCAGGCGCTTGGGCGTGACCGGGGCGGCGTTGATCAGGTCGGCGGCCCCGTCGGCCAGGGCCAGCTTGGCCAGGGTGCCGGCCGTCAGGGCGGCCAAGGGCACCACCAGGGCGGCCAGGGTCAACGGGTCGGTTCGCCACTGGTCCTGCATGGAAATGACCAGGATGATGGCGCCGCTCATCTGCTGGAACAGCAGCAGGGGCAGTTGCGGGTGGCGGCGCATCAGCCGCCATTCCTTGCGGCGCAGCAGCGGGCCCAGGCGGTCCTGGAACTGGTGGGCCTTGGTCGGCGCCTTGGTTGCGGCTGTCGTGGCGCCGGCCGCGGCGGCGGCCGTGGCGACGAAGGTGGAACCCCAGCGGGCGGTCACGCCGGCGAAGATGCTGACGCAAGCGATGACCAGGATGGCCAGGGATAGCGGGTCGCCCAGCAGCGCGTGGCCCGGCAGCAGCACGATGGCCGCCAGCGGCCCGTGCCGCAGCCCGTCGGCGCGCGCCATCCAGTCGATATGCGGGATCAGCAGGCGGGGGATCTGCCCCGCCAGTCCCATGAGCATGCCGGTGAAGGCGGCGATGCCCTGGCCCACGACGCGGGCGCGCCGGACACCCACCCAGCGCACCAGCAACAGCGCCACCAGCAGGGCGACGCCCGTCACGGCCAGGGCCAGGGCGGGCAGGGCCACGTAGGCGGCCAGCCAGTTGGGATGGCCGAAGATGGCGCCCATGTTGGCGATGGGCAGGATCAGGGCAGCGGGAAACAGCAGGGTCCCGGCCATCACCGCCAGGGCACGAGCCGGCAGGATGACGGTGGGCGACAAGGGGGATGACAGCAGCAGGTCGTAGTCCCCCCGGGCATAGATCGTGTCCATGGCGCGGTAGATGGCCGTGCCCATCATGAAGCAGCAGGCCAGCGCCGCCACCATGGCGCCGATTGCCGGCTGCATGTCGGCCGCACCCCGGCTGGCACCCAGGGCCATGAAGGCGCCCAGGACGTGGAACAGGATCACCATGGTCAGCAGGGTGATCCAGACGCCGGGGGATGACAGTCTGATGGCCCGTGCGGCCAGGCGCAGCTCATGCCGCAGCAGCCACGCCAAGGTTCCCGGGCGCAGGGTAGCGGCGGTCATGCCGGTTCCCGCTCGGTGTTGGCCGGGGCTGCCACCAGGTCCAGGAACACGTCCTCCAGGGTGCTGTCGTCACGGCCCACCCGGCCGCGCAATTCCGCCAGCGTGCCCTCGGCCAGCAGCCGGCCGTCCTGGATGATGCCGATGCGGCTGACCAGCCGCTCGGCCACGTCCAGGATATGGGTGGTCAGGATGATCGTCGCACCTGCCCGCACCCGCTCCACCAGGATATCCTTCACCTCGCGGGCGATGGCGGCGTCCAGGCCGGTCAGCGGTTCGTCCAGGATCAGCAGGCACGGGTCGTGGATCAGGGCGCCGGCCAGGGCCGCCTTTTGCTTCATGCCCCGCGAGAAACCTTCGCACCGCTCCGCCCGGTGATCCCACAGGTCCAGGCGGTGCAGCAGTTCCTCCGCCCGCGCGCTGGCATCGGTGGCGGGCACCCCCCACAGGCCGGCCACGAATTCCAGGAACTCCAGTGGTGTCAGCTTGTCGTAGATCAGCGGCTCATCCGGCAGCCAGGCCACCTGGCGCTTAGCCGCGATGGGGTCGGCCAGGGCGTCGACGCCGAAAACGCGGACGCTGCCGGCGTCCGGCCGCAGCAGGCCCACGATCATGCGCAGCGTTGTGGTCTTGCCCGCGCCGTTGGGGCCCAGCAGGCCGTAGAACTCGCCGGGCGCGATGGTCAGATCCAGGCCCCGCACCGCCGGCCGGCTGAACGCCTTGGCCAGCCCCCGCACTTCCAACGCCGTCATGCATCCCCCAAGATGACGCCACCCCAGCATTTCCACCTTAAGTCACGCGCCCCGCGGCGACAAGCCGGGCGAAACACATGACATTTCAACGACAACGCCAGACATCTGTTGCGATCCGGCCGCCGATGGAAAACAAGGGTGCGGGCCTGCGTCGCCCGGTCGCATGGGGACCGGGCGCCAGGGCCGCCGGTCGCAAGGGGTGAGCAGGGGGATGTGATGACGCGTTGGTATTCCAGGATGGTGGCGCCCCTGATGGCGCAGGTGTGCGCCGTGGCCACCCTGATGGCCGTGCCCGCCGTTGCGGCGGATGCCGAGGCGCCGGCCCCCAAGCTGATCGTGCTGGTCTCGGTCGACCAGTTCTCCACCGACCTGTTCCAGCAATACCGCAGCCATTTCACCGGCGGCCTGCGCCGGCTGACGGAGGGGGCGGTCTTCCCCAACGGCTATCAGAGCCATGCGGCGACGGAAACCTGCCCCGGCCATTCCACGCTGATGACCGGCGACCACCCGGCCCGCACCGGCATCATCGCCAACGACTGGTACAGCTTCAAGGGCCCCCGGCCAGGCAAGATCTACTGCGCCGAGGATGAGAGCAAGGGCAGCTATAAGGCCTATGTTCCCTCCGACGTGCACCTGAAGGTGCCGACGCTGGGTGAGCGGATGAAGGCGGCCGACCCGGATGTGCGCACCGTTTCCGTCGCCGGCAAGGACCGCGCCGCCATCATGATGGGCGGCCACGCCGTGGACGAGCTGTGGTTCTGGAAGGACGGGCAGGGCTTCATCTCCTACGAAGGCCGCACCGCGCCGGCGGCCGTGGCCGCCGTGAATGAGGCCGCCATGGCCGAGATCGCCAAGCCCGCCAAAGAATATGCCGAGCCGGAATGGTGCAAAGCCATCGACATGCCGGTGGCGGTGGAGAGGAAGGACGACGTCCTGACGGTCGGCAACGGCCGTTTCGCCCGCCAGCCGGGCCCCAAGGCGGAGGCGCAGTGGCGGGCATCCCCCGCGTTCGACGCCGCCATCGTCGACCTGGCCGTCCGCCTGATCAAGGACATGAAGCTGGGCCACGGCAAGTCCGTCGACGTGCTGACCGTCGGCGCCTCAGCGACCGACTATATCGGCCACAGCTACGGCACCGAAGGGTCCGAGATGTGCATCCAGGTGGCCAACCTGGACCGTACGCTGGGCAAGCTGGTCGCCGCCCTGGACGCCACCGGGGTGGACTATGTCCTGGCCCTGTCGGCCGACCACGGCGGCAATGATATCCCCGAACGTGAGCGCCTGCGCGGCATGCCGATGGCGGCGCGCGAGGACGACGGCCTGGTGTCCGAGAACCTGGGCAAGAAGGTGGCGCCCCTGGGCGTGGATGGCGCGGAGCTGCTGTTCGGCGGTGGCAACGGCGACGTATGGGTGGGTCCGACGGTCGCCGGCACCTGGCGGACCAAGGTGCTGAACGAAACGCTGGCCCTGTACCGCGCCGACCCGCAGGTGGCGGCCGTCTACACCGCGGCGGAGGTGGCGGCCGCGCCGGCGCCGACCGGCGCCCCCGACGCGTGGAGCCTGCTGGACCGCGCACGGGCCTCGTTCGACCCCAGCCGGTCGGGTGACCTGGTGGTCTTCCTGAAGCCGCGCATCACCGCCATCCCGTCCAAGCCGGCCAGCTACATCGCCACCCACGGCAGCCCCTGGGACTATGACCGGCGCGTGCCCATCCTGTTCTGGCGCAAGGGCATCACCGGCTTCGAACAGCCGCTGTCGGTCGAGACCGTCGACATCATGCCGACGCTGGCGGCCCTGGTGGGCTTCAAGCTGGCAGCCGGTGATGTCGATGGCCGGTGCCTGGACCTGGATGGGGGGTCCGGCGACACCTGCCCGGTTGCTGCCCAGTAAGAGGGTAGCCCAGTAAAAGCGGCGGCATGGGGAACCATGCCGCCGGACGGCGGCACCGGCGCATGAGGGAACCCAAAACTAAGCCGCGCCGGCAAGGTCGGGGCGGATGAAGGGGATCAGGCAGCCGGCGACGGCGGTGTAACGATTGCGGCCGGCGCGCTTGGCGGCATACATGCGCACGTCCGACATGGCCACCAGGTCGTTCCAGTCGCGGCTGCCGTCGGACATCCGTTCCGCCAGGCCGATGCTGGCCGTCTGTGGGTTGCCGTTGGGGCGCAGGCCCAGGCCGCCGTCCGCCAGGCGGTCGATGATGGGCAGGGCGTCGGCCAGGGTGGTCGCCGGCAGGATCAGCAGGAACTCCTCCCCGCCCCAGCGCACCAGCGTGTCGCTGTCGCGCACGTTGGCGCGAATGCGGCGGGCCGCCTCGCACAGGACGGTGTCGCCAGCCTCATGGCCGTAGCGGTCGTTGACATCCTTGAACTGGTCCAGGTCGAAGAAGGCCAGCGTCAGCGGCTGGGCCAGGCGTTCGGCGTTGGCGAAGCGCACGGCCAGCAACTCGGCTCCCGCCTGCCGGGTCAGGGCCTGGGTCAGGCCATCGCGGCTGGCCTGGTCCGTCAGGGTGATCAGCAGGCGCAGCTGGCAAATGCCGGCGATCCCGGCGATGCCGGTGGTGACCAGCACGTGCCACAGGGCGTTGGCTAGGGACTCGCCCTCCAGGATCTCGGGCCAGACCGTCATGGAAAGGGCGGTGGCGCCCAGGATGGCCAGGCCGGCCAATCCGCTTTCCAGCGCCGTCAAGGGGAACAGGGCCAAGCCGGCGGCCGTGATGTAGGGCAGGTCGTTGTAGGCGGTGTTGGCAGCACCTTCGCCTAAAAAGCCCGGGGCACTGGCGCCCATCAGGCCCAGCATGAGCTGCGCGGTCAGGTAGAAGGCCAGGCTGATGCCCACCAGCAGGCCCAGCGCCGGGGCGATGCCCAGGCGGCCCCGGCGCCAGCGGGGATGGCAGGCCAGGGTCAGGAAGCAGCCGGCGCTGACCAGCCGGTCGGCGGCCAGGGCGCCCCAGGCGGGCCAGCGGAAACTCATCGCGTCCACACCCACCCAGGCCACGGTCAGGGCCGCCAGCAGCAGGGCCAACATGCGCACCCGGCCGATGATCAGGCCATGGCGTTCCCGGGCGACGGCATGGCTGTGTCCGGCCGGCGTCAGCAGCGGGCGCATGTCGTCGCCGCTGGTGAGGAAATGGGCCAGGGTCACGATCGGTTGCCGGGGCACCGGACACTCCAGCGGGGAGGGTTGCGGCGGTCCGGTGCGAAGGGATTCCGCGCCGGCTTTTACGCCTTCCGGTCTATGTATATCGGCTAGTCGTTAACGGCCGGTTTACGCGTTCATGCCAGGTTCACGTGCCCCGGCGTCCGGCTGTGGCCTGGGCAGGCGCTGCGGCTCGGTGTCATGGAAGCGGCCAAAATCCAGCAGGCGGTGGCCATCGTCGTGCACCTTGATGATGTCGACGAAGCGCTGGCCCCATAGCACGTCGCCGGCTTCGTAGGTTTTGCGGCTGTAGACCTTCTGCGAATAGTTTTCGTCGGTGCCGCTCAGCAGGACGATGAAGGTCGCGTGGCTTTGCCGCAGGGTCCATTCCGTTTGGCCGTACAGCGGGCTGCTCTCGTCGATGCGGTGGACGATGGTCCAGGACAGGGCGAACAGGGGCGACCTGGCCCGCACCAGCTTCAGCTCCTCGAACCCGCGCATCATGGTGCCCTCTTCCGTGATGCGCATGGTGCTGAACGACACGCTGGCCTCGGCCTCCAGGATCTGGTTGCCGCGCGTGTTGCCCGCCCGCAGCATCAGCACCGGGTGCCCGTCATGCTGGGTGAACAGGATGTTGCGGCTGAACAGGATCAGCGCCTTGGGACGGGAGAAGCGGGCGAAGATCAGGCCGGTGATCTGGGCCACGCCCAGCATGCCGGTGAAGGACTCGGCGGCCGCAACGCTATTGGCGTAGACGGTGTTGGGCGCCATGACGCCATAGCCCATGGTGCCCAGCGTCTGCACGCTGAAAAAGAAGGCGTCGGTGAAGGACCCGATGCGGGCGTTGGTGACGCCGCCCGGCTCCATCAGGTACAGGCCGGCGAAAATCAGGTTGGCGATCAGGTAGATGGCCAGGGCCAGGCCGAAGAATCCACCCCAGGAGATGCTGAGCAGGAAGTGGTAGGGATCCTGCCAGCGCAAGGCCGGCACCCCCTTCAGGGTGGCGAAGGGGCGGCCGTCGACGGTGATGCGGCGTTGGTGCAGGCGGGCCAGTCGGCGATGGGGCGGCACGGGCTAAAAACCGTTTGTTCAGCGGGGGTTGCAGGGCTTCCGCCACCATAGCCCAAGCGACGAGAAATGTCGTTTTTTCAAGCGCCGGACGGACCCGCCCCATGTTGCACCTGCGATGTCATGGTTGACTGCGGTCGTAATCCGTCCCAGGGTGGTGGCGTGGTCGATCCGGCCGCTTTGCCACCGATGTCGTGTTTCAACTGTCGTTTCGTTGCTATCGGATACCTATCTCTTTTAGCTATGTGCCCCGACCGGTCCCAGAACACGTCATCCTAACGCAGTCCACGCCGATCCCCACCGATGCAATCCAGCCACTCTAGCGACCAGCACGACGCCGGTCGCCGCCACTGGGCCCTGACCCTCGGGGCTTTGGGTGTCGTCTACGGCGACATCGGCACCAGCCCCCTCTACACCATGCACACGGCGTTCGACCCTGCCATCACGGGCATGCCGCTGAACGAGGCCAACATCTTCGGCTTCCTGTCGATGGTGGTGTGGTCGCTGGTGCTGGTGGTGACGCTGAAGTACGTCGTCCTGATCCTGCGCGCCGACAACAAGGGCGAGGGCGGCATCCTCTCCCTCTCCACCCTTGCGCTCAGCGGCAAGGACCGGTCGCGCTCGCAACGCCGGCTGATGACCGTGCTGGCCATGCTGGGCCTGGCGCTGTTCTACGGCGACGGCATGATCACCCCGGCCGTGTCCGTGCTGTCGGCGGTGGAGGGGCTGGAGATTTCCGCCCCCGACGTGCAGCATTGGGTGGTGCCCATCACCGTGGTCATCCTGGTGGGGCTGTTCCTGATCCAGAGTGGCGGCACCAATACGGTCGGCCGGCTGTTCGGGCCGGTGATGTGCTTCTGGTTCGCCTGCCTGGGCGCCATGGGCGTCGTCCACATCCTTCAGGTTCCCCATGTGCTGAAGGCGCTGGATCCGCGCTACGCCCTGGATTTGGCCTTCAACCACGGCTGGTCGGTGTTCTACATCCTGGGCGCCGCCGTCCTGTCCTTCACCGGTGGCGAGGCGCTTTACGCCGACATGGGCCACTTCGGCCGCCGGCCCATTCGCCATGCCTGGGTGGCCGTGGTCTTCCCGGCGCTGGTGCTGAACTATTTTGGCCAGGGCGCCCTGCTGCTCAGCAAGCCCGAGGCCATCGACAATCCCTTCTTCCTGCTGGTGCCGGAATTCCTGCTGCTGCCCCTGGTGGTGCTGTCCACGGCGGCGACCATCATCGCCAGCCAGGCCGTCATTTCCGGCGTGTTCTCCCTGACCCGCCAGGCGGTGCAGCTGGGCTACATGCCCCGCATGGAAATCCGCCACACCTCGGAAAGCGAGATCGGCCAGGTCTATGTGCCGCGCATCAACTGGGCCCTGCTGGTGGCCGTGGTGGCGCTGGTCATCATGTTCGGCAGTTCCGCCAAGCTGACCGATGCCTACGGCCTGGCGGTGACGGGCAGCATGGCCATCACCACCATCATGGCGCTGTTCACCGCCCGCGACGTGTGGGGGTGGAGCCGGCCGCGCGCCGCCATCGTCTTCGGCTTCTTCCTGTTCATCGACTTCAGCTTCCTGACCGCCAACTGCCTGAAGATCCCCCAGGGCGGCTGGCTGCCCCTGACGGTGGGCTTGGGCGTGTTCGTTCTGGTCTCCACCTGGCGGCTGGGCCGCAAGGTGCTGTACGACCGCATCTATCGCGACGCCTTGCCCATGTCGCTGTTCCTGGAACGGGCGGACCGCACGCCGGTGCGCGTGGCCGGCACCGCCGTGTTCATGACCGGCAGCGTCGATAAGGTGCCACACGCCCTGCTGCACAACCTGAAGCACAACAAGGTGCTGCACGAGCGCGTGGTGCTGATGCGGGTGCTGACGGAAGAGGTGCCGTGGGTGACGCGGGAACGCCGTGTGTCGATGGAAAAGCTGGGCAAGGGCTTCTTCTCCGTCACCGCCCATTTCGGCTTCATGGAACAGCCCAACGTGCCGCGCGCCCTGGCCGAGTGCCGCCCGCTGGGCCTGGCCATCGATTTGGCGGAGACCTCGTTCTTCCTGGGGCGCGAGACCCTGGTGCCGTCCAGCCGCTCCGACCTCACCCGCTGGCAGGAGCAGGTCTTCATCGCCCTGTCGGCCACGGCCTTGTCCGCAACGACATTTTTCGACATTCCGCCCAATCGCGTGGTGGAATTGGGGACCCAAGTCGAAGTTTAATCCGTCCCTGGTACCGTCTGCCGCGCGCCGCTGGACGCTTTTGCAAGCGCCGCGCGGCAGACGGTGTCGTGGTCCGGTTTCGGAATGGGCCCCGCCTATAAGGAGAATAAGTGATGAAGGGCGATCCGCAGGTCATCGTTCACCTGAACAAGATCCTCACCAACGAGCTGACCGCCATCAACCAGTACTTCCTGCATGCCCGCATGCTGAAGAACTGGGGCCTGATGCGCCTGGCCAAGAAGGTCTATGAGGAATCCATCGGCGAGATGAAGCACGCCGACAAGTTGATCGAGCGCATCCTGTTCCTGGAGGGCCTGCCCAACCTGCAGGACCTGCTGAAGCTGAAGATCGGCGAGGATGTGCCGGAGATGTTCGAGGGCGACCTGTCCATCGAGCGGCACAACCGCACCTGCCTGCAGGACGCCATGACCTACGCCGAATCGGTGCGCGACTTCCAGAGCAAGGAGATCCTGCGGGAAATCCTGGAAGACACCGAAGAGCACATTGACTGGCTGGAAACCCAGCAGGACCTGATCCAGCGCGTGGGCCTGCAGAACTACCAGCAGGAGCAGATGGGGTCGGAGTCGTAAGACGCCGCTCCGTCGCGCACGGAATTTGGGGGAAGGCCGGACGCGTCATGCGCCCGGCCTTTCTTATGGGCGCGTTCCACATAAGCCGGGCCCGCCGGCTTCGTTGTCGTTTTATGACAACGATGGGTTGCGGCGGCGCCGGGCGCTGGCGTCTGCTATCTCAATCGCCATCCTGGATGTTTGCCGAGATGCCGTGATGCCGCCCCGTCTGCCGTCCGTCCCCCTGCCGCCGCCGTCCCGCCGGGGCGTGGTGCTGGGCATGGCGGCTGCGGCGCTGGCCGGCCGGGCGTTCCCCGCCCTGGCCGAGGGCGGCGTCCTGGCGGTGACGGCTGTCGGCGACCTGCCGGGCTTCCTGCCGCGGGAGGTGGCGCCGTTCCTGGCCATCGTGATGAACACCGCCGGCAGGAACACGCCCGGCGGCGGGCAATCATTCGCCGCCGCCGGTGCCGCCCCGCCGGACGGCGCGGCGTCCGATCGTGTCGAATGGACCTTCCGCGCCAACCCCTATGCGGCCGGCGCCTCGCGCAGCGTGGGGCCGCCCCGCTCCGCCGCTGGCCGGCTGTTCGGCACCCACCGCCTGATCTCGGTGGAACTGCGGCTCTATCGCGGGGGCCGCTACCAGGCCCAGGTCTTCGGCCAGGTGGAGGTGCAGGGCGGGCGGCGGGACGCCGACCTGCAGACCTTCGTCAGCGACATGACGCGGCGCATCCTCGATGCCGCGGCACAGTAGGGGGACGGGGATGCGGATGGTCGGCCACGCCCTTTTCCGGACCACGCTGGCCCTGGCCACGGCCCTGGCCTCTGTGCCCGCCCGGGCGCAGCAGGCGGCGGACCAGCCCGGCTCCCTACAGGCCCCGGCGCCCCAACCGACCTCGACCCAGCCGGCCTCGACCCAGCCGCCGGCGTCGCAGCCGGGCGCCGATGGCCCTGCCGAGGCGCCCGGGCCGGATGGGTTCGCCCCGCCTGGCTTCTGGGACCGCGACGGCCTGACGGGTAACTGGGGCGGCCTGCGCGGCCGGCTGGCGGACAACGGCCTGGCCCTGAACCTGGTCTATGTGGGCGAGGTGTTCGGCCTGACCCAGGGTGGGGTGAAGCGCGACACGGTGGGCGATGGCCGGTTCGAGGCGACGGTGGAGCTGGACGCCCAGACGGCCTTCGACTGGCACGGCCTGCTGTTCCACGCCACCGCCTACGGCATCCACGGCCACGGGCTCAGCCGCTGCTGCCTGCAGAACATCGCCACCGTCAGCAATATCGAGGCGCTGCCCGGCCCCCGCCTGTTCACCCTGTGGGCGCAGCAGGCCCTGTGGGACGGCCAGGTCTCCCTGCGCGTGGGCCAGCTGGCGGCGGATGACGAGTTCGTCACCAGCCGCGGGTCCGCCCTGTTCGTGAACGGCACCTTTGGCTGGCAGGCCATCACCGGCGCCGACCTGCCGGGTGGCGGCCCCGCCTATCCCCTGGCGACGCCGGGCGCCCGCGTCCAGGTCTCCGCCACGCCGGAGCTGACGGTCCTGGGCGCCGTCTTCTCCGGCAACCCGGCCGGCAGCGCCGTGGGCGAGGCCCAGGCCCAGGACCCCAGCGGCACCACCTTCAGCTTCTCCGGCGATGTCTTCACCATCGTGGAGGCGCAGTACCAGCCGGCGGATCTGGGCGCCGTGTGGGGGGAAGGCGGACAGGCGCCGGTGTTCAAGCTGGGCGCCTGGTTCCACGGCGGCCCCTTCAGCGATGAGCACCACGCCGCCAGCGGCCAGACCCTGGCCGACCCAAGCTCCGGCGGTGTGCCGGCGACCCGCCAGAACGACTGGGGCGTCTATGGCGTGGCCGACGTGCCGCTGTGGCACACGGGCGACAAGCCGGACGGGGGCCTGGCCGCCTTCCTGCGTCTGGCGGGCGCGCCCGCCGACCGCAACCTTATCGCCTTCTATGCCGATGGCGGGCTGACCTGGAAAGGCCTGCTGCCCGCCCGGGCCGACGACACCGCCGGCTTGGCCGTGGCCTATGCCCAGATCGGCTCCGCCGCCGCCGGCCTGGACCAGGACTACCGCCACTACGGCCGGCCCTATTATCCGGTGCGGGACCATGAGCTGCTGGTGGAGCTCAGCTACCAGGCCGTGGTGGCCGGCTGGGCCACGCTGCAGCCCAATGTGCAGTATGTCGCGCACCCCGGCGGCAACGTCCTGGTGCCCGGCCGCACCACCCCGGTGGGCGACGGCTTGGTGCTGGGCCTGCGCACCAGCGTGCGCCTGTAGGCTGATCGCTAAAGCCCGCCGGGCAGCTTGGACCGCATCATCTCCTTCCGGTCCAGCACGGGTCCATCGATGATGAAGGTGCCGTCGCCCACGGCATGCAACATGCGGCGCTCCTCCCGCGCGTTGTCGATATGGGCGGCAACGCCCTCCAGCACGATGATGCCGTGCGGGTCGACGATGTCGATGACGCGGCACTCGATGTTGGCCAGGCATTCCGGGATCAAGGGGGCCCGGACATGCCGGGCCAGTGCCCGGCTCAGGCCGAATTTCGCGAACTTGTCGGTATCCCGGCCGGTGCAGGTGCCGATACCGATGGCGGTGTCGATCAGGTCGGCCGTGGGGATGGACAGCACGCATTCCTTGGTGCCGACCAGGGCGGCATAGGAATAATTCCAGGGGCCGGTGGTGATGGCGAACGTCGGGGAGAAATCCAGCACCATGGTCCAGGTGATGGTCATCACGTTGTCCTTGTGGCCGTCATGGGTGGTGACCAGCACCACGGGCCCCGGCTCGATCAGGGTGAATGCCCGGCTGAGCGGTAGAACCTCCATCATCCCCTCCATTCCGCCAGGCCGGCGGTAGGCCCGCGCGGCCTGATACGGCTATACTCCCACCCAGCGGGCCGAACGCCAAGGCGGCGGCCGAAGCGAATGGGAAGAGAGGGTGGGAAGCGTGGGCCTGGCGCGGATGGGAACGGTGTTGCTGCTCGGCGCCCTGGTCCTGGGGCTGGCGCCGGCCCGGGCGGACGATGCCCCGGAGGTTCCCGCCTGGCTGGCCGCCCATGTCGGGGAGGGGGAGGGCCAGATCGCGCCCCTGGTCCTGGCCCGGGCGCAGGCGCTCTACCGGCGCAAGGTGGCGGAGGGCGCGGTGCGCAACCCCTGCTACTTCGCCATGGACGCGACGCGGCCCAACACCGCCGAGGACGGCGGGCCCGGCCGCCGCTTCTATGTGATCTGCGAGGCGGCACGGACCTTTCAGGCCATCCCCGCCGGCCACGGCGCCGGCCGGCGCCTTGACGGCCTGGCCGACTTCACCAATGGGCGGGAGTGCGCCAAAAACTTCGGCAACGCCCAGGATTCGGAACTGACCGCCGGCGGCGCCTATGTCACGGCCGAGATCAAGGACAGCTTCAAGGGCTATTACCGCGCGGCCGGCGGCGGCGACCTGCCCCTGGTGCGGTCCTTCGTGCAGTTCGAGGGGGAGGGTGACGCCGCCAACGCCCGCCTGCGCGCCATCGGCGGCCATGCCGCCCTGACCCTGAAGGGTTTCTGCCGGCGCCGGGCCCCGCACGACCCCCACGCTGATGACGGCGGCTATGTCCTCCAGGGCACGCTGGTGGACTACACCAGCGGCCGCAGCAACGGCTGCACCAGCTGGTCGCCCGCCGATGCCGCCGCCCTCGTGGCTTCGGTGAAGGACGCGCCCACCACCCTGTACCTCTATCCCGAAGCCGCCGACATCGATGCCGTGGCCCATGGCGAGGCGGGCGCCTACTGGAACGCCGCCTGCCTGCGGGCCATCGGCTCCCCCGTCTATTGGCCGCAGGGGGCGCTGGCGCCGCTGATCGCCCAGTACCGCCGCGACCATCCCCCCCCGCCGCCCCGGCCCATCCCCCTCTGCGCCGCGCCGTGAGGCGCCCCGACCCTGTCTTTGCCGAAAGGAGCCCCACGTCAATGAGCCTCACGACATCCGCGCCCGACGGCCGCCCCCGCTGTGGCTGGTGCGCGGCGGCGCCGGAGTTCCTGCACTACCACGACCACGAATGGGGCTTCCCCGTGGGGGATGACCGCCGGCTGTTTGAGAAGCTGAGCCTTGAAGGCTTCCAGTCGGGCCTCAGCTGGCGCACCATCCTGGCCAAGCGCGAGAACTTCCGCGCCGCCTTCCACGGCTTCGACTTCAACCGCGTCGCCACCTTCACCGAGGCCGACGTCGCCCGCTTGCTGCGGGACGAGGGCATCATCCGCCATCGCGGCAAGATCGAGGCCGTCATCAACAACGCCGCCCGCGCCCAGGACCTGGTGCGCCAGGAGGGCTCGCTGGCCGCCTATCTCTGGCGTTTCGAACCTAGGCCGGAGGACTGCGCCCCACCCCAGACCGTCTCCATCTCCCCCGCCTCCATCGCCCTATCCAAGGACCTGAAGAAACGCGGCTGGAAATTCGTCGGCCCCACCACCGTCTTCGCCTTCATGCAGGCCATGGGGCTGATCAACGACCACGCCGAGGGCTGTGTGGTGCGGGAAGAGGCAGAGCGGGCGCGGGCGGGGTTCAGGCGGCCTGGGTAAGGGGCGTCTAACCGCTGGGCGCGGCTAACGCTGACGATGCACGGGTGGCTTGTCCGGGGCGCTATTGTTGGCTTAGTTCACTGAGCTGTCTTCCGTCCCACAAATGAAACTCAAAACTTTCGCTCGTGTAGTTATGTGCCGCAAAAAGAATAGCATTCTCATAAGGGGGATTGATGCTGTTAATAGATCTCTCAAATAACTCTAGATAATATGAAACGTCAGCCATTGCTCGACTTTGGAAAATGAGTACGGATAGGAATGCCTTGGAGACAAGCAACTTGTTAAGGTCAACCCGAAGGTTGAGCATGTCAGTCTGCCATTCTGACTCCACGGCCAGTACTAATCTAGAAAGTATTATCTCTTCGAAATTGTCGTAGTCAAGCCAAGCGACATCAAACATCCATCCATAGTGGCCGGTGTGGGCCACAGTATATTTGAACTCATCCTGGACAATTTGGCGCAGGTGGTGATTGATGGCGGAGGTCCATTCTTTATTTCCAGAAAATCCGTGACCGGTTTCATTAATTTCTTTAAGGCAGTGAGAAATTCTACGTGCAAGGAATTTTTCCATCGTGGTTCCTCGTCATCTGAGCAAAGGGCGACTAAGCGATAAAATATTCTTTCCGATCCGGGATTCGGAAATCTCTCCGCCCGCTACCCACTGCGAGTCATTTGGCTGATCAATGGTTAGGTGGAGGAAGGAGGCATTGGCGATGGTTAGCTTTGGCCGCTCAGGCGCCTCAACGTTACTCGGACTTCCGCTGCTGTCGCATTGCCTTCCAGTCCGGGATAAACCCTTGCATGGGTGAGGCCCATCGCTTCCAGTTCTGACATCGCGATACGTAAATCTCGGACAGGAATATGGTACTTTTTTAGCTGAACCTCGTCAGCGCCAAATTTATTCACATATTCTTCAAGGGTATCGTCAGCAGTACGAAGGTATGTGAATCGACCAAATTGATTTCTAATTCTTTGATTCCAGAGCGCGCGCACTTTTACTATTTCACAACCATTCTCTCTATTCCAAACTTTGCTCTCTGAATCCAAAACCCAAACTGCAACATACTTTTCTAAATTGATGCCCTGGCGAACGTGGCCACTGAAAGCGAAGAATGCGGCAACATATGGGCTTTCGCTCCAGTCCAATAAGCGAGTTGGCAAGCCGTGATGTTGAGCAAGGCCAAGCATGGCCATCGTATCCTGCCACAGTGTTTCTGGTATTTCTTCAAATTCGCATTCTGATTTAAATTCTTCAAACAAACTGTCAGCACTTATATTCTTTTCACTTTTTTTTCCTCTATACCATCTATCGAAAGAAGTGCTTAGCTTCCATGAGTCAGAGCCTTGCCCCCGGAAAAGAAATTTACCCTTTTCGAAATTACCATCACTGAACTGATCTGATATGATTCGTGATTTGAAGTCATTCCAGCTTCCGCAGTCAATTTTCTCGACATTATTAATTTTCCCCTGTGAGTCATCTTGGTTCATTACCTAATTTCCCTTCTTGTCGTAATTTACGATAATCTCCATAATAGAATATTATGTTAAATATAGCCTATTATGGCTTAACTATTCAAGTCTTGCTTTGGGGCTGTGGACTAAATAGGGCGCGAGAACGCCCCTTCAGTCAGGTCACCCAACTCGGTCCTAAAACGCACCCCACCCATACGCGAATGCCTCGCAGAATCATCCTTGCCTCTGCGAACGCCTCTCACTATCTTATCCCCCAGATCAGCCTCTGGGTGGATGCCTGCGCCATGTACGTCTGCGTCTGTAACGCCATCAACTGCCGTACCGTCCGCACCCATATCGGGGCGGGGGCGCAGAGCGTGGGGGCGGTGTTCAAGGCCCAGGGGTGTTCGCCCCGCTGCGGCAAATGCTTCGACACCATGCGTGAGATGATCCAGGAAGGTCAGCCGGCCAACGTGTCCGAACCTGTGCTGCGCGCGGCGGAGTAAGCGGGCTTCACGCTTCCGCCTCTTCAGCAAGACGCCTCAAAGGAAAAGCCACCGACCCGGCTGGATCGGTGGCTTTGTCGTTTCCGGGGCTGTGCGCCGGGGCGGCCTTACGGCGTTCCGGCCTGCGGGGCGCCACCCGCCGTTACGGCACCGGTGCTGCCGGCCGGCCGCAGGGTGCGGTCGAAGAAGTCCAGCATGGTGTTGTAGCGGTGGATGTTGGCGTAGGTGTCGTAGAAGCCGTGGCGCTGGCCCGGATAGGTCATCAGGTCGAACTGCGTCTCCTGCTGCTGCAGGGCGCGCAGCAGCTTGGTGGTGTTGTCGAAGAAGACGTTGTCGTCGGCCATGCCGTGGATGACCATCAGGCGGCCCTTGATGTTCTTCAAATCCTTGAAGACGCTGGAGTCCTCATAGGCCGTACCGTCCTTGGGATCGCCCAGGTAGCGCTCGGTATAGGCGGTGTCGTAGAGGCGCCAGTCGGTCACCGGCGCGCCGGCGGCGCCGGCGGCGAAGACGCCCGGGGCGCGGGTCAGCATGATGATGGTCATGAAGCCGCCGTGGCTGTGGCCGAAGAAGCCCAGGTGCTGGCCGTCCACGAAGGGCAGGGACTTCAGGTAGTTGGCGCCCTTCACCTGGTCCGCCACCTCCACCGAGCCGAAGTGGTGGTATGTCGCCGACAGGAAGGCCTGGCCCCGGTGCGGCGTGCCCCGGTTGTCCAGCACCATGACGACGTAGCCGTTGCGCGCCAGCACTTGGGTGAAGCCCGTCTGGGCGTCGCCCCAGGCGTGGGTCACCAGGGCCGCCGCCGGGCCGCCATAGGCGTTGACGATGGCGGGATACTTCCTGCCGCTGGCTTTCGCCGCCTCTCGGGCCCCCGGCGGCACCAGCATCATGTAGTGCAGGTCGCTGCCGTCATCGGCCTTCAGCACGCCGTATTCCGGCTGGATCTCCCCGGCCAGGTAGGGCGCGAAGGGATGGCTGTCGTCCAGCTTGTTCTCGATCAGCCAGGTCACGCGGTTGCCCTTGGCGTCCTCCACCGACAACTGCGGCGGCTGGTGCGGGCCGGAATAGCTGTGCAGCCAGTTGCCCCCCTTGGCCGCCATGACGGCGCCGTGCCAGCCGTCCGCGGTGGTCAGGGCCTTCACGTCGCCCTTGGCCAGGCCCACGGAATAGACGTGGTGGTCCAGCGGCCCCTCGCGGAAGCCGGTGAAGAAGACGCGGGCCGCCGCCTCATCCACCCCGGCCACGGCGTCCACCATCCAGTCGCCCTTGGTCAGGGCGCGGCAGTTGGCGGCCTCATGGTCGCAGAGGTAGAGGTGCTTGAAGCCCGTGCGCTCCGACGCCCACAGGATCTTGCCGTTGGCCAGCGCCCGCAGATCCTCGTGCAGGTTCAGGAAGGTCTTGCTCTCTTCCGTCAGCAGGGTGCGCACGGCGCCGGTGGCGGGGTTCACGGCCAAGAGGTCCAGGCGCTTCTGGTCCCGGCTCAGGCGCTGTACCAGCGCTTCCGAGCCGTCGCGGCGCCAGTCCACGCGCGCCAGGTAATAGCCGGCGGGGTCGCCCAGGTTGACGCTGGCGACCTTGCCGGTGCCGGCGTCCATGACCTGCAGCGTCACCTTGGCGTTGGGGCCGCCGGCGAAGGGATAGCGCTGCGGCACCACCGTCACGCCCTCGGCGCCGTAGTCATAGCGACTGACCAACGGCACGTCGGACTCGTCCACCCGGGTATAGGCGATGTAGCGGGCGCCGGGCGACCACCAATAGCCGGTGTTGCGTTTCAGCTCCTCCTGCGCCACGAACTCCGCTGTGCCGTAGGACAGGGTGCCGGCGCCGTCGTGAGTCAGGGCGCGTTCCTGGCCCTGGACCAGGTCATAGACATAAAGGTTGTTGCCGCGCACATAGGTCACCAGCTTGCCGCCGGGGGCGAAGCGGGCGTCAATGGCGGCGTCCTTGGTGGCGGCGCTGTCGGTGATGCGCTTCGGGCTGCCGCCCAGGGGCATGACAAAGACGTCGCCCGCCATGGGGAACAGCAGGGTGCGCCCCTCATCATCCCAGCCATAGTCGACGATGCCGGTATCGCGGATGCGCTGGCGCTCGCGGCGGCCGCGCTCCTCCTCGCTTTCCTTGGCGCTGAACTGGTTGCTGTCGACCAGCAGGCGGTCGGTGCCGGCCTTGATGTCATAGGCCCACAGATCGGTCTTGTTGGCGTCGTCGGCCTTGGCCTTCAGGTAGGTGACCAGGGTGCCGTCGGGGGAGAATTTCACGCCGCGCGCCCGGGGGCCGTTCAGCGCCGGGCTGCCCAGCATGCGCTCCACCGTCAGGGCGGGCCCGGACCCCGCCGGGGCATCGGCCGCCAGGACGGGCGTCGTCATCAGCGCACCCGCCAGAACCGTTCCTGCCAGAACCTTTCCCGGCAAAACCTTTCCTGCCAGAATGTGACGCCAAGCCCCCATCGCCGCGCCGCCGCGGCCGGCGCGCCCCACCATTCCCATATCGACCTCCCAAGGCGGCGCGCCATTGCAGGCCGGCGCCGCTGGTTTAGACCCAAGCTGCCCGGCACCGTATCTGATGCGGCGGACAAATGTAAACGGGAGGCCTGTGGGCGGCGCCGGTGGCGGCTGGCACCCTGTGCCAAAGCGTTGTTTTGAAATTGTTGTTTTGGGCGGGGCGCGGGCGGATGATGGCCCGCAAGAACGGCGCCGCGCAACGGACGCCACCGTTGGGGGATCGTGGGGGCGGAGGGGGATGCCGTGGAACGTGCCGCGAATAGGCCGATGCGGGTGTTGGTCGCCGACGACCACCCCATGTATCGCGACGCGCTGGAGCTTTACCTGACGCGGGACTGGCCGCAGGCCAGCCTGACCGCCGTCGGCTCGCTGGAGGAACTGGACGCCCTGGCGCAGCAGCCGGAGGGGCAGGACTTCGACCTGGTGGTCATGGATTGGCAACTGCCGGGGGGCGAGGGCGGCGCCGGGATGGACCGCCTGGACGCCGCCGGCATCGACGCGCCGGTGGCGGTGGTCACGGGACATGATGACGCCGCCATCGCGCGCGAGGCGCTGACCCGCGGCGCCTGCGCCTTCCTGCCCAAGACGCTGTCCAGCGTGGCCCTGGTGCAGATGCTGAAGGTGGTGGCGGTGGGCGGCAGCGTGGTACCGGCGGACGTGGCCCTGCGCATGGCGGGGGCCCTGCCGGCCGCCCTGGGCGGTTCCGGCGCCGCGTCCGACAGCGGCGGCCTGCTGACGGAGCGGGAGTGCCAGGTGCTGGAGCATCTGGCCGGCGGCGCCACCAACAAGGAGATCGGCCGGGTGCTGGACCTGCAGGAGGTGACGATCAAGCTGCACACCCGCCGCATCCTGCGCAAGCTGGGCGCCAAGAACCGGGTGGAGGCGGTGACGCGGGCACGCGATCTTGGCCTCTTGGGTGGGCCTTAAAGCCTTGGCAATGAAGGAAACGCAGGGGCGGTTGGCGCCGGGCGCGGGGCATGGCGACCATGCAGGGTTGTGGGATAGCGTCGCGCTATCCCTCGCTATCCCTATTCCCCGGACCGATAGCCTTCGGGGCAGGTGCGGGTGGGAAACGGTTGCGGTCATATGCGATCCACAACCTGAACCCCCAATTCCTGTTCATCGCCCGAAAGCCTATCCCAATGAGCGCCATCCTGATCGTCGACGACAACCCGTATTTCCGCGACTATCTGTGCGAGGCGGTTCGGCGCCTGGGATACGCCCCCATCATGGCCGCCTCGGCCCGCGAGGGCCTGTCCGTGCTGGCCTCCCAACCGGTGCGTGCCGTCATTTCGGATCTGCTGATGCCGCAGATGGATGGATTGGAATTAGCCCGGGCGATCCGGTCGCGGCACCCCCGCATGCCCCTGCTGATCCTCAGCGACGGGCCGGAGGCCATCACCGCGCCCTGTCTGCGCGCGGCGCAGCTGATCTACGGGGCCGCCGTTTCCGAAAAGAGCAGTGGCGGTCTCGGCACGATGTTGGCCGACTTCCTGGCCCAGCCGGGGAAGGAGGCGTGTGAGCCTGCCGCCTGACGCCCCTTCCGCGCGGGCCCCGCTCGCGCAGGGCAGCATCACCACCCGCCTGCTGCTGATCCTGGTGCCGCTGGTCCTGCTGGCGGCCGCCGGCACGGCCTTCGTGGCCGTCCGCACCAGCCGCGCGGTGGTGGAACGGTTCGCGGTGGATTACGGCCAGGACCTGGCCAACAAGCAGGCGGGCGAGATCGCCGCCATCACCCGGGAAAAGATCGCCTTCGTCGAAGGCTTGGCCCGCCAGGTGGAAAGCATGGTCGCCACGGGCACCAGCGACCGGCGGCTGGTGGCCAAGTATATCGAGCGCACGGCGGTGGCCCACCCCAACATGGTGGGCTTCTGGTTCCTGGCGGAGCCGGACTTCATGGGCCCGGACCAGGCATTCAAGGGTGGCGACCCCACCCTGGGCCTGCCGGAAAGCGGGCGTTTCGCCACCTATTACGTGGCTGATGGCCAGGGTGGCGTGAAGGCCAGCGAAATCCGCCCCGACTTCTATCATGACGAATATTACACCCGCCCGGCCCAGTCCCGGGTGCGCCAGGCCATCCCGCCCTACCTCTACACGGTGCTGGGCCGCCCCGTCTGGATGATTTCCTACACCATTCCCGTGATCGTGGCCGGGCGCCTGATCGGCGTGGCCGGCACCGACCTGTCGCTGGAGGCGCGGGCGCAGGAATTGGACAGCCGCCGGCCCCTGGGCGGCAACATCTACATGATCAACCGCGAGGCCAACTGGACCTACCATCCCGACCACGCCCTGTTGGCCACCAAGGCCACGGTGGGTGAGGGGGCGCAGTTCCAGTTGAGCGCGGATGAACTAGCCCAGGTGTTGAAGGTCCAGCCCTATGAGGTGGAGCGGCTGGACAAGAACGGCCTGCGCATCCGCCGCTATGCCGTGCCCATGGTGTTCTTCGCGGGCGACAGCCGCCGCCTGCTGCTGCTGGACGTGCCGGTGCAGGGCTTGAGCGCGCCTTTCGCCGGCATCGGCACCACCATCATGCTGGCCGCCCTGGCGGCGGGGCTGCTGATCAGCCTGGTGCTGGTGGCCGCCGTGCGCGCCATTATCGGCGTGCCGCTGGCGCGCATGGCGCGGACCATCGATCTGCTGGACGGGGGTGGGCCGGTGGCCGTGCCCGACACCGGGCGCAACGACGAGATCGGCGGCATCGCCCGCGCGCTGGACCGCTTCCGCGGCACGTTGGCGGAGCGTGACCGCCTGCGCGCCCAGGTGGACGAGCGGACGACGGCGCTGGAGCGCATGCTGGCCGGCGTGGGCGCCGCCAAGGACGCCATCGTGCTGTTCGACCGGGACGACACCGTGCTGTACGCCAACCCCGCGGCCATATCCCTGCTGGGCGCGCCGGACGAGGCGGCGGTGGTGGGCCGGTACTGGCGCGATCTGCTGACCCCGGAAGCCGCCGCCCTGTCGGAAGAAGGGCGCCAGCGCCGCCGCGCCGACCTCATGTCCACCGGCTACGCCCACATGGTGAGCGAGACGTGGGAGAGCATCTGGGGCCGCACCATGGAGGCGTACGAGACGACGTTGAGCCTGCGGCCCAACGGCGACATCGTGATGGTGCTGCGCGACGTCTCCGCCGCCCGCCGGGTGGCGCGCGAGCGCGAGGAATTGCAGCGCCAGGTCCTGCAGCAGGACAAGATGGAGGCCATCGGCCGGCTGGCCGGCGGGGTGGCGCACGACTTCAACAACCTGCTGGGCGCCATGCTGGGCTATGTCGAGTTCCTGCTGGACGACCTGGATCCGCAGGACAAGGCCCATAGCTATGTCGCCCGCATCAACGCCGTGGGCAAGCGCGCCAAGGAGCTGGTGGGGCAGATCCTGACCTTCGCCCGATCGGACAAGGGGGAACTGCAGGCCGTGTCCCCCGTGGCGGTGCTGGAGGACGCGCGGGGCATCCTGCGCTCCGCCGTGCCGGCCACGACGGAGATGAGCTTCCAGATCGCGGGCTCGGTGCCCAATGTGCGCGCCAATCCCACCCAGCTGGTCCAGGTGCTGATGAACCTGGTGATCAACGCTCACGACGCCCGCCGGGGTGAGGGCGGGCGCATCCGTATCCGCCTGTTCCCGGGCCCCGCGCCCGACGATGCGCGGGTAAGGGAAGGGAGATGGACCGAGCATGAGGCCCTGCCCTTCGACAAGGCCCGCCCGCATGTGGTGCTGGAGGTGGAGGACGAGGGCCACGGCATGACCATGGAGGTCATGACCCGCCTGTTCGAACCCTTCTTCACGACCAAGGGCAAGGGCCGGGGCACCGGCCTGGGGATGCCCGTGGTCTACGGCATCGTCCGCGCCCATGGCGGCGGCATGACGGTGATGTCGGCGGAGGGGGAGGGGGCGTTGCTGCGTGTCCTGCTGCCGGTGGGTGGCCCGGGCACCGTGACGGCCCCTATGCTGGCGCCCGCGGCCGTGAAGGCGGCACCGCACCGTCGCCTGCGCATCCTGGTGGTGGATGATGCGGCGGAGATGGGCGACATGCTGCTGGAAGGCCTGTCGCGCCGGGGGCATGAGGTCGCCATCTGCGAAACCCCGGCCGAAGCGCTGGAGGTGTTCGAGGAGAATCCGCTGGCCTTCGACGCCGTCGTCAGCGACCAGACCATGCCCGGCATGACCGGCATGGCTCTCATCGCCCTGCTGAAGACCCGCCGGCCCGATCTGCCCTGCGTGCTCTACACCGGTTACAGCGAGCGGTCGGACGAGAAGGCGGTGCTGGCCGGCGGCGCCGACGCCTTTTTCCTGAAGCCGGTGGTGGTGGAGCGCCTGGCCGCGAAGGTGGAGGCGCTGTGCGCCGCCCGGCCGGGGCCGCAGGGAGTCTAACGCGCCGCCGGCGTCGGCAAGTGCAAGGTGGCGACGGTCCCGTTCAGCAGGGAACTGGCCAGATCCAGGTGGCCGCCCAACATGCTGGCGATGCTCTGCGCGATGGGCAGACCCAGCCCCAGGCCCTGCTGACGCGCGCGCGCCTGCAGGATGACGCTGCCGAAAGGCACGGCGGCGGCCTGCAACTCCTCCGGCGACATGCCTCGGCCCTGGTCGATGACCCGCAGGGTCACACCCTCCCGCCGCTGGCCGATTTCCACCACCACCGCCTGGTCGGGCGGGGAGTAGGTCAGCGCATTGGTCAGCAGTTCGGTCAGGGCGCGGTTCAGCAGATTGCCGTCGATCTCCAGCACGCAGGGCGCCGTCGTTTCCGCGTCGTGCCGGACCCGCACGCGCTTGTCCCGCCCACCGCCGAACTGACGGACCAGACGGGTGACGAAGGGCTCCAGCTCGATCAGCTGCAGCTCGCTGGCGATGGACCCCGACGCCAGGCGGGTATAGTCCAGCAAGCGGTTGATGGTGCGCAGCAGCCGGTTGCCGGCGCTGGTGATCTCACGCAGATAGTCGTCGCGCTCCGCCACTTCTTCCTGGTCCAGCTGGCCGATCAGGTCGCCAAAGCCGAGGATGGCGTGCAGCGGCGTGCGCAACTCATGGGTCACCAGGCCCAGGAAACGCTCCTTCGCCTCGTTGGCGCGCTGGGCCTTTTCATTGGCGGCACGCAGGGCCTGCTCCGCCTCCTTGCGGGTGGTGATCTCCTCCACCGTGCCTTCGTAGTAAAGGGGCTGGCCGTTGGCATCGCGCACCTCGCGGCAGGTCTCGGAAATCCAGATGATGGTGCCGTCGCGGCGGCGGATGCGGGACTCAAAGCCCTGGACCACGCCACGTGCCCGCATCTCCGCCACGAAGGCCTCGCGACGGCCGGCGTCGACATAAAGCTGCACGCCGATGTCGGTCAAGGTACCCAGCATGTCCTCGCGGCTGTCATAGCCGTACAACCGGGCCAGCGCCGGGTTGGCATCCAGGTAGCGGCCGTCGACGGTGGTCTGGAACAGGCCCCAGGGCGCCTGCTCGAACAGGCGGCGGTAGCGGTCCTCGGGATTGGCGGCGTCGGCTTCCGCGGGTGCTGCCTCCTGAACCGCGGCGACCATCTGGATGGGAGCTTCGGGGAGGACGGGCGTGTCCAGCGCGGCCGGGGTGGGAACCGTCATGGCGGGTGGGGGCTCGATAGCCAAGGGTACCGGCAAACCTGTCAGCAAACACGCCTCCGCGCGCGACCCCTCATCGGGTCCAATACGGACATTCAAGTACGGACATCACGGACCTGATGTCCCCGTCCGGCGTCCTTGGGCATCCCGCAGGATGCACAGAGGGTAGGAGCGCACGAGGGTACCCACGTCCACAAGTAGCCAGATCAAAAATACGAAAACAATACGGACGCCGGCTTTGCCAGCGTCGGACCCCATTCGTTTTTAATCATGAGGGACGGGCGGCCCCAGGGAACCGCCCGCCCGCGCCCATACTAGCGGATCAACCGCCGAAAGGCAGGATCAAATCAACACCGAACGTGAACTGGTCGTCCTTGGTCAGGTTGTCGTAGGCGGCGTGGTTGGCCTTGTCGTAGCGTACCTCCGGCCGCAGGGTCAGGCCATCCAGCAGGCCCAGGTCCGCCGGCTTCCAGGTGACGCCCAGGGTCAGCTCGCCATAGCTGGTGCCCACCCCGGGACCGATGGCGCCCTTCTCCAGCGGCTCGCCCTTTTCCAGGAAGACGAAGTCGCGGTTGCCGGGGAAGGCCGCCACGAAGAAGCCGTGGCCGTCCCGCCACCATTCGGCGCGCAGGGTGGCCGTCAGTTCCGGCGACAGGGTGTAGCTGACGTACTGGGCGATGCCGCCGCCGTCGACGTTGAACAGGTCGTCCTTGATGTAGTTCAGCTCGGTGATCAGCGTCAGTTCGTCCGTCGCCTTGAAGGTGGCGGTGATGTCGCTGATCCAGCGGTTCTCGTGGTTGGCGTCGGCATAGCCCAGCGGCGCCTTCAGGCTGGGGTTTTCCGGACCCACGTGGGTCAGGGCCAGCACGGTCAGCTTGCCGTCCACCAGGTTGTTCAGGCCGATACCGAAGATGCCGGCCGCGGCGCCGTTGTTGTCGCCATCGCTCAGCGTCGTGTTAACGCCGCTATCGACGCCGCCGTACAGGTCGATGTCCGGCGTCAGGTGCAGGGTGGCCAGGGCGCCGGTGTGCTTCAGCGGCAGGCCGAAGTTGAAGATGTAGCTGTGGCTGTACAGCAGGTTGGACGGGGCGGCGATCACCTCCGCGCCCAGCGGCGTGGAGTACGCGCCCACCTTCAGGTCCAGGCCGCCGGCACCGGGGCTGGGGAAGTGCAGCAGGACGTTGGCTTCCACCAGGTCGAACTGGGTGCGTTCCTTGATGCCGGTGTCCAGGATGCCCAGGAAATGGGTATAGCGCGCGTCGGTGCCGTAGAAGCCCTGCACCTTGAAGCCCCAGTCGAAGCCTTCGGCCTTGGGGTCCAGATCCTTGGAAACGGTGCCCGACAGCTGGTTCAGGACCAGCTGGTTGGTCTTGTCCGTGAACAGGTGGCCGTAGTTGGTGCCACCGGTGGGGCCGTTGCTATTGAAGGTGGCGCCCGCCTCGACATAGGCGGACCACTTGATACCCGGCGGTTCGGTGGGGGCGGCTGCGGCGTCGGCGGCGGGGGCCGCCTCCTGCGCCAGCGCGGGCGTGGCGATGGCGGACAGGCCCACCATCAGGCTGATGGCCGCGGCGGCGGTGGCCGCCAGCAGGATGGTCTTGGTGGTGCGTCCACGCGGGGCCGGCGCGCGGGTGGCAAGCGGACAGTCGACTTCAATCTCCCGAACTGAGGCCATTGTTTATTCTCCGTGAGGCTTGTTGATTGTTTTATGTAGGCGATGACTGCGTATTGCGTCGCAGCAAGATCGATGCCAACCGCGCCCCACTGCCTGAATATGAGGCGGTGCCCCAATCGCAGACACCTGAGGCGCTTGGCCGCAGTCCGATGGAGACAGCCACAAAAGGTTGATTTGCCAAGCCTCGGCCTGCCGAGGCTATTTTTACGCTAAGAAGTTGTAAGAAGCCATGTTTGCAGTGAAACTGGTTTCCATAAGTTGTGCCAACGCATGGAAATTTGAAAAAATGTGCACGATTTTTAGGCGCGGAACGAAATTCTACGTTTTGCCCGGGAACCATTGCCGCAACCATTAGGCCCAGCCGCTTGAAACAGCTTCAAAAATAAGCTGAAACCACAAGCTGTGGCAAAGTGAGAAACGCCTTAAATATAGGCAATGGCCGGTGGTGCCAGGCGGTCCGCCCGAAAAGCGTGCGGATTTTTTAACCTTTCGGCAACAAATGGGGATGGCCTGAGGAGGTATGGGGGCCAGCGTTCCCGCCATCCCGAGCCCTTGTTCGCACTGCGGCACGAACTTTGAAAGGGGTGGACGGTTGGCTGATGGCCGGACCGGTTCCCGGGGGCAGACCTGGGGGTATCGGAACCGGCTTAAACGAACGGGAATGGGGAGCCAGATGAACCGTTTGCTTGGGAACCGTTTACTTGGATTGATGGTGATGGCGCTGGCCGGCATGGCGCCGGCGCTGGCCTTCGCTCAGGACGCCGCGGCACCCGCCGCGGCCGCGGCCGCCGCTGCGGCGCCCGCCGCGCCCACCATCAGTGGGGGCGACACGGCGTGGATGCTGACGTCCACGGCGCTGGTGCTGATGATGACCATTCCCGGCTTGGCGCTGTTCTACGGCGGCATGGTCCGGAAGTTCAACGTGCTGGCCATGGTGATGCAGAGCTTCGCCATCACCTGCCTGGTGACCGTGCTGTGGGCGCTGGTCGAATACAGCCTGGCCTTCTCCGCGGCCAGTGACGCCGCCGACGCCAAGGAATTCATCGGTGGCTTCAGCCGCGTGCTGCTGGCGGGCATGGACCCGACCGGCACCCACGCCCTGGCCCCGACGATCCCGGAGCCGGTGTTCATGATGTACCAGATGACCTTCGCGATCATCACGCCGGCGCTGATCACCGGCGCCTTCGCCGATCGCATGAAGTTCTCGGCCATGCTGATCTTCATCACGCTGTGGTCTCTGGTCGTCTACGCCCCCATCGCCCACACGGTGTGGCACCCCAATGGCTACCTGGCCAAGCTGGGCGTGCTGGACTTCGCCGGCGGCACGGTGGTGCACATCAACGCTGGCATCGCCGGCCTGGTGGCCTGCCTGGTGATCGGCAAGCGCAAGGGTTATCCCAACGCCGACTTCAGCCCGCACAACCTGGTGCTGAGCCTCATCGGCGCCTCGCTGCTGTGGGTGGGCTGGTTCGGCTTCAACGCCGGTTCGGCCCTGACGGCCGGTCCGCGCGCCGGCATGGCCATGACCGTGACCCAGGTGGCCACCGCTGCGGCGGCCCTGGCCTGGGTGTTCGTCGAGTGGGCGGTTAAGGGCAAGCCCTCGGTCCTGGGCATCATCTCGGGCGCCGTCGCCGGCCTGGTCGCCATCACCCCGGCCGCCGGTTTCGTCGATACCGTTGGTGCCTTCGCCATCGGCATCGCCGTCGGTATCATCTGCTTCTTCTCCGCCACCTCGCTGAAGAAGGCCCTGGGCTATGACGACAGCCTGGACGCCTTTGGCGTGCACGGCATCGGCGGCATCGTGGGCGCGATCCTGACCGGCGTGTTCGCCAAAATGGCGGTGGCCAACAGCGAGGGTGCCTTCGCCGCCACGCTGAAGGACGCGCCGGACACGAAGCTGGGCCTGATCGAGGGCAATGCCGCCCAGGTCATTACCCAGCTGGAAGGTGTGGCCTTCACCATCGTGTGGTGCGGCGTCATCACCTTCGTCCTGCTGAAGGTGATCGACCTGGTGATCGGCCTGCGCGTCGATGAGGAAGTCGAGCGCGACGGCCTGGACATCGCCCTGCACGGCGAGTCCATCCACTGAGCCTTGGTTGCGTATCCTTGGGGATGGCCGAGCTATCCCTAAGGGACTGAAGTCCAAGCGGATCCGTGGGAACAGAAGTCGGCCCGTGATGTTAGACTAACCCGGCCGACCCGCCCCCGGCGATCACGAATATCCAATCAGGGAGTGGTCTGATGAAGTTCATTATCGCGGTGATCAAACCCTTCAAGCTGGATGAGGTGCGCGACGCCCTGACCGGCCTGGGGGTCCAGGGCCTGACCGTCACCGAAGTCAAGGGCTATGGCCGTCAAAAGGGCCAGACCGAGATTTACCGGGGCGCCGAGTACGCCGTCAGCTTCCTGCCCAAGATGAAGATCGAAGTGGCCGTGCCCGACGATCTGGCCGACAAGGCGGTGGAGGCAATCCAGGCCGCCGCCAACACCGGCAAGATCGGCGACGGCAAGATCTTCGTGCTGGAACTGGCGCAAGCCGTCCGTATCCGCACGGGCGAGACCGACACCGACGCGCTGTAAGGCCGCCGGTCAAGGACGCACGGCATCGGCCAGCCCGGCGATCAGACCCCGGGCTGGTGTTGGGAACGGTGCTGTCCGGACAGGTTGAAAGAGAAGGGCGGTGGCCTTGGGGGCGCCGCCCTTTTTCTTTCAACTGGCGGCCAGCAGGGCCAGGGCGAAGGGCTGCGGCCCTTGGGGCACGTTGGCGCCAATCACCTGCACGATCCAGGTGCCGGCGGTCGCCGCGGCCACGGCGATGACCTCGACGTTGTTGGCGCTGTCCATCGTCTGGCTGTCGGGGGTCTGGCTGTTGGGGCTCTGGCCACCGGATCCGGCGTTGCCGGTGAGGGTGGAGCCGTCAGGCCCGCGCAGCACCAGGTTCAGGTTGTTCACCAGGCTGGCGCCCGGGTAGTCGCTATAGGCCATCACCACCCGCAAGGGGCTGCCGTCCACCACCACCTGCAGGCTGTGCTGATAAAGGTCGCCCGTGGCGACGCTGTCGCCGTCCAGGAAGGTGGCACGCAAGGGGGCGGCCGGCGCCAGGATGGTATCCAGGTGGACGCGGCCGAAGCCCTGGTTGATGTCGGGCACCGGACCATCCGTTCCGTTCAAGGGCACCGCGCCGGCGATGAGCGCTGCCTTCAGCAGGGCGGCGGAAGGCGCCGGAAAGCCCGCCCGGGTCCGCAGGTATTCACGGATCAGGGCGATGGCCCCGGCAACCAGCGGTGCCGCCGTGCTGGTGCCGCTCTCATACATGTAGAAGGGCGTGGTGGGGGTGTAATAGGGCGTCTGGCCATTATAGCTGGTCAGCCGCTGCGACCGGGTCGATAGGATGAAGGTGCCCGGGGCCACCACGTCGGGCTTGATGCGCCCGTCCTGGGTGGGGCCCCGGCTGCTGAAGGGGGCCATCTGGTCGGGGCCGCCCGCCACCAGGGCATCGACCGGGGCGGCCTTGGCACCCCATTTGGCGCCATTGGTGAGGGCGATGTCCTGCCGGTTGTTGGCGCAGGCGCCCACGGTGACGCAGTTCTTGGCCGTGCCGGGCGGGGTGACGCTGCCGGGATCGATCCGGCCGTCGCCGTCATTGTCAGCGCCGTCATTGCCGGCGGAAAAGACGATGCAGAAGTCCGGATTGTTCCAGATGAAGGTGTCGATGTCCGTGCAATAGGAATTGTAGGCCTGCTTGGTGCCGCCGCCCCAGGAATTGGAATGGATGCGGGCGCCCTTGCCGTAGGCCGCGCTGTACAGCACCTTCAGGTCGCTGGGTAGGCCAGCCAGGGAATAGGGCGGTGGCGGGGTTTGTCCGTCGACGGGTTTCCAGTCCAGGAACTGTTCCACCGCCTGCATGACCACCTGCGCCTTATAGGCCAGGCCGCGCACCGGGCCGGCCAGGTTGGCCAGCTCGGCGCTGGCGGTGCCATCCCCCAGCAGGGCCCCGGCGGTATGGGTGCCGTGACCGCGGTTGACGTCGGCGGGGCCGTCGTCGGCCCCGGGATTGTTGATGCGTGAGGCGTAACTGGGGCTGATGGGATAACTTTCCAGGGCCAGGACACGGCCGGCGAAGTCCGGATGGATGGTGGCGGGATCGCCTGAATCCAGGCCGGTGTCGCACATCGCCACCACCTCGCCCGCACCGGTCAGTCCCAGGCCGGTGGCGTCAGTCAGCACGTTGGCCGAACCAATGATGCGGGTGGCCTGGTCGGTGGACGGCATGGGCAGCACATGGCGGCCGATGCGCTTCACCCCATGCACCCGGGCCAGGGCCAACAGCTTGTCGCGCAGGCTCCCTTCGCCCGGCGCCGTCGTTTCCACCACCAGCAGCGAACTGCCCGGCGCTTCCTCAAGAATGGTGAAGCCGGCGGCGGCGACATCGGCCTGGTGGTGCCGGGCCTGGGCGGCGCCGAAGAACTCCACCGTGTAGGCGTCCGGCAGGGCGTGGCCGTGCTGCGCGCCTGGCACCGGCGGGGCCGCCAGCACGTCAATCTCATGGATCAGGCGGGCGGAATAGGGCAGGTGGCCCACCCATCGGATGATGTCCAACTGGCTCAGCACGCCCGCCTCGTCGGCGGTGGCGCGGACGATGATGGCGAAGTGCTGATAGGGCTCCACTACCTCCGCCCCCGTTGCCGCCACGGCGGCCAGCCAGCCATCCTGGATGGGCCCCACGAACTGGACGATATAGTGGTGGGCGCCCGGTGGCAGGGCGGCCTGGTCATCATAGGCCGGGTGGGCCTCGTGGCTGCCATCGGCGGCCACGCGGGGTATGCCGGTGTCGATGGGGGAAGCGCCCGTGTTGGCCATGCTCAGCGTGTAGAGGGCGCTGATGTCTTCCGTCAGGCCGGTGGCCAGCACCGCGGCGGCGGCATCATCGCCATCCACCTCAACGATGCGGAAGGCGGGATAGCTCCGCACCAGGCGGACGCCGGGCAGGGCCGCCAGGGCCTGCGCCGACGCATCGAAAACCTTGATCACGCGTGGCATTGTGCGGTTCCCCCAAGGCCATGACGGAGCCCGGCTTACGCCAAGCTCCGCCAGGGCTGTATTTCCTGTAGCGCCACCATCTTAGGGTGGTTGGGGGCGCGCCGCCAACCGCATTGGCGTGAACATTATGCGGTCAGAACCGGTAGGCGACGCTCAGGTTCATGGTTAGCTGCGAATGGGCGCGGGTAATGGGGCTGTCGGCCGCGTCGCCCAGCAGCCTCTGGTAGGCGCCGTCCGCCGTCATGAACCAGTGTTCCGTCCAGAACCACACGGCGCTGGAGCCAAAGCCGGCGCTGCTGAAACCGCTGCCCGGCGTGAATTGCCGGTACCCGCTGCGAATGGATTGATTGGGGTTGATGCCGAAGTAGCGCCGCATGTAGGAGGAGTCGGCATAGGTCGCGGTCGGGCCGACGAAGACGAAGAAGCGCTCCGACCCGGCGACGGGCAGATAGGCGCTGATGTCCCCCACCCAGCCGTGGTTGCCGCCGAAGCCGCGCCGCGCGGCGGTCCGCAGCACGACGGGGAAGATGGTGTACTCCGCGAACACCTTGGCCTCCGGCGCGGGCGAGATGTCACCCAGGCCGTGCAATTGGGAACTGTCGTCCTGGTCGCGGCCGACATCAAAGCCCACGGCGACGCCGGCGCGGAAGTTTTCCCCGCGCAGCAGATTGACGCCCAGGCCCTCGCCCATGGAGAAGAAGGCGATATCCTTGTAGCGCACGTCCAGGTTGATGCCGGGTTGCACATGATATTCGGACGAGCCGACGTAGCGCGGCTGCAACGACGTCGCGGCCCCGACGCTGACATCCCAGGTGGGCAGCGGATTCTCGAACTTCGATCGCAGCAGCACCCCGGCCGAATATTGCCATTCGCTGAGGGGGGAGGGTGTCTGCGCCTGGGCCTTGCCGGGCATCAGGCAGAACAGACAAAGCGCCAGGCCTAGCATCAGGCTGATCAGCGCGGGGCGACGGATGGTCTGCCGCCGGGATGGGGGGCCGGAAACGTCCATGATTTGTTTTTGCCTCCTGAGGAGAGGATAGGCTTCCGGGGCCGAAGAAAAACGGGTGACGTGAGAACACCCAAGGATTTCAAAGGTTCCCCGTGCCATGGGATGGATCATGGATGGCACGGTGCCTGGTTGGTGCGACTTTTTCGATTCAGCCAGACGGCGACCTTGCCTCAGCAATCGGGCCATCCGCTTCGACCGGCTGGCCGCAGGCCGGCATGGCGCCAGCTATGCCCCTGCTTAAAACTTTTATCCGGGCGTCCTATTTCGGATGCTTTTGTTACGCTGTGCCTGCTAGGCCGTTTCGACAGGGACGGCCCGGCGTAGAGCGTTGAAAAAGAATGGGGGTTCCAGTGAAGAACAGGCGTTGGGGGCTGCTGGTGGCGGCCGTGTTGGCCGTGACGCTACCGGCGGTCATGGCTCCTGCCGTGATGGGCGTCGCGCAGGAGAAAAAGGACGAGAAGCAGGATCATAAGGATGGCGCGCCGAAGGCCGGCCCGGACGCCTCAAAGGCGGACGCGCCCAAGCGCGTCACCGTCGATCGCTCCGGCACCTTCAATGGCAAGCGCGTCGATTACACCGTTTCGGCGGGGGAGACCTATCTGCGCGATGAGAAGGGCGAACCCGTCGCCAGCATCTTCTCCGTCGCCTACACCAAGAAGGGCGCCAACCCCGCCACGCGACCGGTGACCTTCCTCTACAACGGCGGCCCCGGCTCGGCCAGCCTGTGGCTGCACATGGGTGTTTTTGGCCCCAAGCGCGTGCAGATCCCGGCGGACGCCGAAAATCCCGGCCCCCCGCCTTTCCCGCTGGTGGACAACGCCTTTTCCATCCTGGACGTGACCGATCTGGTGTTTATCGATCCGGTTGCCACCGGTTACAGCCACGCCATCGGCAAGGGGGAGGAGAAGGACTTCCTGGGCGTGAAGGAGGATGCGAAGTCGGTCGCGCAGTTCGTGCGCGTCTGGCTGGGCGACAACAAGCGCTGGAACAGCCCCAAGTTCCTGGGTGGTGAAAGCTATGGCGGCATCCGCACCGGCGCCATGCTGCCGGAACTGAGCGGCACCACCTCCACCGTGTCGCTGAACGGCATCATCCTGATCTCCCCGGCCATGGACTACACCTCGCTGACCTTCGCGCGGGGCAACCTGGTACCCTACTGGTCCTTCCTGCCCAGCTACGCCGCCACGGCCTGGTATCACAAGAAGGTGGCCGACACCTCCATGGGCTTCGACAAGTTCCTGGCCGATGCCCGCCAGTTCGCGGCAACCGAGTACGCCTCCGCCCTCATCCTGGGCAACCGGCTGCCGCCGGAGCAGCACAAGGCGGTGGTGGCCAAGCTGGCCCATTTCACAGGATTGTCCCCGGCCTTCATCGAGCAGTCGCACCTGAAGATCCAGGACCATCGCTTCATGAAGGAACTGCTGCGCGACCAGGGCAAGAGCATCGGCCGCATCGACGGCCGCTACCTGGGTGAGGACTACGACAGCTCGGGCGACCGGCCGGACAACGACCCCTCGCTGAACGGCATGAGCGGGGCGTTCAGCGCCGTGGTGAACACCTATTTCCGTAATGACCTAGGCCTGGACATGGGCGGGCGGGAGTATAAGGTGCTGGGGTCCCTCTATCGCCGCTGGAACTACGCCCAGGTGGACGGCGGCGGCAGCGAGCCCTATCGCGGCACCGATGTCGGCCCCTTCGTGGGCGACGCCATGCGCCAGAACAAGGGCATGCGGGCCTTCGTCGCCATGGGCTATTACGACCTGGCGACGCCGTTCTTCCATACCGAGAACAGCTTCAACGACGCGGGCGTGCCCACCAACCGGGTGTCGTTCAACTACTACCCCGGCGGCCACATGATGTACGTGCAGCCCCAGGCCATCGAGAAGCTGACCCAGGACATCCGCAAGTTCATCGTCGCCGGCAGCCCGGCGCAGAACTGACCGCTGAACAGGACCCAAGGGGGCTTGAGCCCCCTTGGTGGCCGGCGACCGCCGGCCCCGGAGTGAGTACCGAAGGACGGAACGAGGAAGCCAAGTCAGCGGATGCTGACGCCGGCGCTTGAGGAACAATGAAAACGAGCGTCAGCGGTCGCGCACGACGCTCAGGCTGTAGGACATGTCGCCCACCTGCAGCTGATAGCCCATGCCCAGCATGGAACGGGACACGGTGGCGACCTCCCCGCCCTTCAGGTGAATGCGGGCGTTTTCCTGCGAGCGCCAGACCTGGCCGTTCTCCAGGGTGAAGATGGGCCGGCCGGCGGGGTCGGGGCGCATGGAGACGATGCGGGATTGGATGTTGTCCAGTTCCGCCGCCACGGGGGGCGGGGGCGGCTCGTGCTTGCCGAACGTGGCCTCGGTCTGATCGGCCTTGACGCTGGGCGGGCCGCCGAAGGTGGCCTCCACCGCCTTTTTCATTTCCGCTTCCAAGCCATCGCTGCTCTTGTCGAAGCAGGCCAGGCGCTGGTCCCGGTCGGCGATCTTCTTGCAGGCCACCACCTCGCCGGCGGCACTTGGTGCGGCGGCGTGCGCCGGTCCGGCCAAGGTCAGCAGGATCACTGCAACGGGGGCCGCAATGTGGGCGTGCCTCATCATCTTCTCCCATACCCAGCCACCAATGGGGCCGAACGCGGAAAGGGGCCGGACCGGTTTCCCGATCGCGGCCCCGACTTCCCAAAGGATGGGGGCCCGGCGTCGCAGCCCGGCCCCCGCACTCATCAGAACTTCACCGTCGTGCCGACGAAGAAGGTACGGCCGACGATGTCGTACGAGCCGCCGCCACCCGTGGTGACCGGGAACGTGGCGTACGAACCGCCCTGGTACGAGCCCTGGTACAGGAAGGGCACGGCCGGGGGCATCTTGTCCGCCAGGTTGTTGATACCGCCGAACACCGTGATGTTCTTCCAGCGGTAGCGGGCGGAAACGTCGTGGTACCAGTAGGTCGGGATCTTGTTGAAATCAGCGATTTCAGCAGTGGCGTTCGGGAAGGTCTCGGACTCGCCGATGAAGCGGCTGGACCAGGTGACCGTCAGGTTGTTCCAATCCCAGGTGCCGGTGAAGCGGCCCTTCAGGTGCGGATAACCGACGGTGCCGGCGCGGTACAGCTTGTTCTCGGCGTGGGCCGGATCCTGGATGATGATGTTTTCCGGGACCCAGGAACCGGTGAAGCCCAGGTTCAGGCCGCCCATGTTCTGCAGGCCCACCTTGTCCAGCTCGAAGGCGTAGTCGACCTGGAAGTCCAGACCGCGCACCACTTCCTTACCGATGTTGACGGTGTTGCCATAGATGGTGGCGATGGAACCGTCCGCACGGCGGGTGATCAGGCCGCACTGCGAGGCGGCGCTCAGATCATAGCAGTTGGTCAGGATGGAGTTGGAGGTCAGCGCCGCCTGGCCCTGGGTGATCTTCACCAGCCAGTAGTCGGCGGTGACGTTCAAGCCGGGGACGAAGGTCGGCGTGAACACGGCGCCGGCCGTCAGGGTGCGGCCGATTTCCGGCTTCAGGTTGAGGTTGCCGCCCGTACGGGTGGACGGGTTGCCGAAGTCGCTGGACTTGTAGCCGGCCGGGACCACCTTGGCGCAGTTGGCGGCGCGGGTGGCGTTGGCGTTGATGTTTTCGACCGAGCAAGGGTCGCTGACGCCCAGGAAGTTATCGCCGGCCGGGGTGAACAGGTCGTCGATGTTCGGCGCGCGCACCGCACGGGCGATGCCGCCGCGCAGCTTCACGTCGTCGTTGACGGCCCAGCCGGCCTGGACGTTCCAGGTGCTGGCGGGACCGGCCAGCGAGTAGTCGGAGTAACGGTAGGCCAGGTCCAGGTCCACGGCCTTGGCGAACGGCAGGTCGCGCAGGACGGGGACGCTCAACTCACCGTAGACTTCGGTGGTGTCGTAGCTGCCGGACACGGAACCGTTCTGGTTGCCGTAGATGGTGCCGGTGGGCTGGTTCTGCAGGAAGTCGGTCTTGTCCACCGACTCTTCCTTGCGGTACTCGACACCGGCGGCGAAACTGATCGGCGCCACGGTACCGCTGAACAGCGCCGGGAACTTGAACAGGTCGCCGTTCAGGTTGAAGGCGGCGTCGTGCTGCTGCAGCGTCGCCATTTCCTTCGTGTAGGTGAAGGCGTAGTTCTTCTGCGCGGCGGTCAGCGGGCCGACGACGAACGGGTTGATCGGGACGCAACCGTTGGCCTGGGCGGTGGCATCGCGGCAGACGATCTTGCCGCCCACGTTCACGGCGTCCAACTGCTGGTTGAACAGGCTGACGACCTTGTCGGTGTTCACGAAGCTGGTACGGTTGCGGCCGTAGTCGTAATAGGCCTCGTAGTGCCAGCCGTTGGTGAGGTCACCGTTCAGGCCGAACACGCCGCGCATCACCTCATACTCGTAGGCGTATTCGCGCGGGCCATACCAGTCTTCGTTAAGACGGGTCATGGTGAAGCTGGAGACCTTGTCGGTGGTCAGCAGCGCCTTCAGGTCGGACGGAATGTAGGCATTGTCCGCCTGGATGGTGATGGCGCCGGAACCCAGCTGGCCATTGGTGCCCGTGGCCGGGGTGCCGGTGCCGTTGGTGAACGGCGTGGACCGGCTGGTGCCGCGGCTGTCGGAATACTTCAGGTCGCTGAAGAAGTTCAGCGTGTCGATGGGACCCAGGTCCTGCGCCAGGCGGTAGTTGACCAGGGTGTCGGCCACTTCGCGGATGTTGGGGGTGCGCAGGGTCAGGTACTTGGAGGTATTGGCGCCGTCGCCACCGATCGACACCGTGTCACCGGCGCTGGTCTTGTTGCCGGCCGGGATGCCGTTGATCAGCGTGCCGCGGTTGAACGGGATCAGGCCCGAGCCGTCGGGCTTGAAAGTGTAGCTGTACTGCGGATGCGCCGCGTCCAGCCAGGTGCGGATGACGGGCGCGCCGCTGGCCGCGAACACCGACGATAAGGTCGGGGAAATGGTGATGCGGTCGGGGATGCCGTCGCTGGCGCCCTTGCTGGCCGGGTTGGCCACCAGGGAATAGTTGTATAGCGCCTCGGGCCGGTCGCTGCCGTGCAGGCCCAGGTCATGGTTGTAATCGACCGCGAAGGTGATGTTGCCGCGGCCGCCGTCGAAGTTGTGGCCGACGATGGCGCTGACGTCGGTGGACTGGTAGCCGTCCCCGTCCGACCAGTTGTACTGGATGGTGGCTTCAGCGCCTTCGTAGTTCTTCTTGGTGATGACGTTGACCACGCCGGCCACGGCGTCGGCGCCGTACACGGCCGAGGTACCGCCCGTCACCACTTCGATGCGCTCGACCAGGGCCGGCGGGATGCTGTTCAGGTCGACCAGCGACGTGCCGCCGGAACCGTTGCGGCCGGACAGCGAACCGACGTGACGCTTGCCGTCCACCAGGGTCAGGGTGCGGTATTCACCCAGGCCGCGTAGGTTGGCGAAGTTCACGCCGGCGCCGTTGATGAAGCGGGCGTTGGTCGACGGACCCATGTCGTTCTGGGTCTGCGGCAGCTGGCTCAGCACGTCGACGGTCGAGGTCAGACCGGTGGCCTGGATGGCCTCGGAGTTGATGACCTGGACGGGGGTCGGCTGCGTCAGGTTGGGGCGCGCGATGCGCGAACCGGTGACGACGATTTCCTCAAGGGAATCATCGGCGGCGGCCTGCTGCTTCTGCTGGGCCTGGGCGGTGGTCGCGGCCAGCGCCATCAGGGCGCCCGCAGCGATGCCATGGCGCCACACCTTACGGCGGGCGGCGACGGAAATCTCCCTCATGCCTCTCCTCAATCTCTCTTCTGTCTTGATCGTTGGCCGGCGCCGACGGCGCCCAGCCAGCCCCGCGCCCATATCGGGGCAGGATTGCGACCAATTTCTTTTGCAGAAGTGCGATTGAGTAAACGGCGGATTTTGTAACAGTCGGTATCAACCGATAAGTGTGCGAATTTTGCCACATTTTTGATAACAGCAGAAATGCAAAGGTATCAAAAATGGAAACGATATTACCTAAGGCCTATGCCGTGGCGGATCGCCGCATCCTCCGCCTCGTGGAAACGAAAACACGCCGCAACCGGGGGCGGCGCGGCGTGAGACTCGTTTGTTATCTGAATATTGTATAAACTAATCAGCTTATTGCTGCGGCTTCCGGAATTTCAGCACGAAGTTATCGGCTTCGCCCACGGCCAGATAGCGGTCCCGGTCCCTATCCTTAAGCGCTAAGGTCGGGGGCAAGGTCCATACGCCTTCCGGCCAATCCTTGCTGTCCCTGGGGTTGGCGTTGATCTCCGAGCTGGCCACCAGTTCGAAGCCGGCCTTTCTGGCCAGCGCGATGGCGTAATCCTGCCTTACGTAACCGCTGGTTGCTTTCGGATCTTGCGGCTGGGCATCGCTGGCGCGGTGATCCTCGATGCCCAGGATGCCGCCGGGCTTCAGCGCCCGGTAGAAGGCGGCCATGGCCTCGTCCGCGTAACCGCCGCCCATCCAGTTGTGCAGGTTGCGGAAGGTGACGATCAGGTCGGCGCTGCCGGCGGGGGCGATATCGAAGTGTCCCCGGCCGAACTCCGTCACCTTGACCTTGCCGTAGCGCGCCGGGTCGGCGGCCAGCTTGGCGTCGAAGGCGGCGTTCTCGCGGTTGGCGTAGGCGCTGTCCGTGCCCCGGGGGTTGGCGGCGGCGTAGTAGGTGCCCCGGTCATGCAGGTAGGGCGCCAGGATCTCCGTCCAATAGCCGCCGCTGGGCGAGATCTCGACCACCGTCTGGTTGGGCGCCAGGCCAAAGAAGGCCAGTTCCTGTAAAGGATGGCGGGCGGCGTCACGCGCCTGGAACTGGGGTGATCGCGCGGGTGAGGCCACCATCTGTGCCAGGACGGGGTCGGGCTTGGCCTCTTCGGCGCCCAGGGCGGGCAGGCTCACAGTGGGCAGGCTCAGGGCGGTGGCGCCGGCCAGGACGGCCAACTGAAGCAAGGGCCGCAGACGCATGGGGGACTTCCTCGGGGCTTGGGGGCCGTTATGCCGGCCCGTCGTCGTGAGCGGGAAGTGTACGGGAAAAGCGCCCATCGGCGCTATGGGGCCGCCGCCGGTGGTTCCATGCCCCCATCGTGAAGCGGCCCTACGGAAGGTGTGCTCAGCAGATGGTCGGCCAGCAATTTGGCGAAGCGGGGCAGGCGGGCCCGGCCGCGGGTGCAGACCTTCAGGTCGCGTACCGCCCAGCTGTCGGTCAGGGCGATGCAGCGGATGTCCATGGTCTGGGCGGCGCGCCGCGCCGTCGTCTCCGGCACGATGCCGATGCCGACGTTGCCCTCAACCAGGCGGCAGATGCCGTCGAAGCTGCGCAGCTGCACGCGCAGGCGCAGGCGTCGGCCGGCGCGGGCCGCCCGGTCGGACAGGAAGCGTTGCAGCGCCGCCGCGCGATCCAGCCCCACCAGGTCATGGTCCATCACCTCGGCGAAGGTCACCGTCTCACGCCCGCCCAGCGGGTGGGCGGGGGCGGCCACCAGGACGAAGCGGTCCTGGCGGAAAGGGTAGGTTTCCAGCTCGCCCGTCTCCACCGTGCCGGCGACGATGCCGATGTCGCCGGTGCCGTCGGCGATGGCGGCCACGATCTCATCGCTCAGCCGCTCCTCCACATCCACCGACACCAGGGGGTGGGCGTTCAGGAAGCTGCTCAGCAGCTCGGGCAGGAATTCCGTCAGCGCGTTGGTGTTGGACAGGATACGGACGTTGCCGGCCGCCCCGCCGGCGTAGACGCTCAAATCCTCACGCAGGCGTTCCGTCTGCTCCAGAATGGCACGGGCATGGGCCAGCAGGGCGCGGCCGGCGGGGGTGGGTGTCACCCCGTGCCGTCCCCGGTCCAGCAGGGTGGCCCCCAGCGATACCTCCATGTTGCGGATGCGCGTGCTGGCCGCTGCCAGCGCCAGGTGCGCCCGTTCGGCCCCCCAGGTGATGCTGCCCGCCTCCACCACGTCGCGGAACAGGGCCAGGTCGGTCAAATCGAATTGCATGCAGGTTCCCTCCGCGGATCACCCTTCGCCATCGGCGAAGGCACACTGCGCGCAATACACATTGTTGCCAAGGGTTCGGTGACCGATACTTCGCCAGTGACGGAGCGAATGCCTGAACGGACGCTCCTCCGCCCGGGCTCCGCACCGCGGGCGGCACCTTGAAACCATAAAGGACACCATCATGACCGGCCGCCTTTCCGGTGGCGCCGGTGGCGCGCTGTCGCGCGCGCTGCTGGGGCTGCTCCTGCTTGCCTTCATCCTGTTGCTCATGCAGCGCCCCGCGATGCCGGTGGCGCTCGACAGCCAGGACTACCCCTGCACCTTGGTGCGGGTGGTGCCGGATGCGGATGAGATGCCACCGACGCAGGTGGCGAAGCCCGGCCCGCCCTCTTTCGGCCCGGATGCCTACGGCGACTGAGTCTTTTCGACCGCAGGAAACGGGATGGCTGCCGCGTCGGCGCGGGGCAGGGTGGGACATCGACACCTGACAATCGGTTGCCATCATGACCCTGTCCTTCACCGTCACCGGCCTGGATCCGGCCCCCTTCGCCCCCTTGTTCGCCCTGGATGAGGCCGGCCTGCTGGCCGCCGGCGCCCGCCGCCAGGTGGTGGACGCCCCCGGCACCTTCCCCTGCCGCGTCAGCCTGGATGATGCCCGCCCGGGGGAGCGCGTGGTGCTGGTGAACCATCAGCATCAACCTGCCTTCACCCCCTTTCGTTCAGCCCATGCGATCTACGTGCGTGAAGGTGCAGGTGAAGCGTGCCGGACGGTGGACGTCCTGCCGCCGGCCTTGGAACGGCGCATCCTGTCGCTGCGATGCTTCGACGCGGGCCATATGATCGTGACGGCCGACCTGGTGGACGGCGCGGACGCCATCCCCGTCATCCATCGCCTGCTGGACCGGACGGACGTGGCCTACATCCACGCCCATTACGCCAAATACGGCTGCTATGCCGCGCGGATCGACAGGGCGTGACGTGAACAGCGCCGACATGGCCTTGAGGTGAATGTCGGGGACACCGTTTGCCGGGGGAAGGCGCTTGCGCCGTCCTGCCCGGGCAAGGGAATATTGGCGTCCTGCCGGCCCGGCGGGGCGCCGTCGCTTCGTCGGCGACCAGGATGACGGATCAGTGGACGGATGCGGCGGTCGCGGCAGCAGCGGGACAGGGTGACCATCCAGGACATGACCCAGCTTGACGGCGTGTCCGCGGTGACCGTGTCCAACGTCGTCATCCTGGTGGAACGCGGCTCCGTGCGACCAATGCAAAGAGGCGTGGTGTCGTTGGCGCCCTTTGATGGGCGGGCGCGTACGCCGATGTCCGTTATCGGACACTGTGCGGCAACGGACAGGGATTCCCCCCGTCGCCTTCAATAAAAGCAAGGACTTAAGCGCGGCCCACCTTTTGCTTAAGGGAATGGCCTCATTCCGCAGCCGGGGGAAACCGCTGAATGATCGTCTTGCCGTCCATTTTTCGCCGCCACGCGCTGATCACCCTGCTGAACCTGTTCGGGCTCACGGCGGGCATCGCCGGCTTCCTGATGGTTAGCCTGTATGTGGCGGGGGAATTGACCGTGGACCGGGGGTTCACCGGCGTGGACCGGCTGTACCGGGTGGGGACACGGTTGTCCGTGGGCGGCAACGACATCGTCCTGGGCGCCACCACGCCCCTGCTGGCGGAGCCGCTGGCGCAGGATTTCCCGGAGGTGGAGGCGGTCACCCGCGCCTCGGAGGAGGATGTCGACCTTCAGGATGGGGATCGCGTCCTGACCACGCCGCTGCTGTGGGCGGACGCCAACCTGCTGCGGGTGCTGGACTACCCCCTGGCGCGGGGCGACATCGGCACGGCGCTGGCCCGGCCCGACGGGCTGGTGGTGACGCCGGATCTGGCCCGCACCCTGTTCGGGGATGCTGATCCGATGGGCCGCACCGTCCGGGTGGCGGGCGGCCAGATGCTGACCGTCACCGGCGTGTTGAAGCCGCTGGCCGAAACCCATCTGAAATTCACCGGCATCGCCGCCGACAGTGGCCGGGGCGACAAGAACTGGGCCCACATGGCCGCGGAGCAGTGGAGCCACATTGGGGAAACCGCCGTCTACGTCCGGCTGCGCCCGGGCGCCTCCGCCGGGGCGGTGGCCGCGCGGCTGCCGGATTTCGTGCGGCGCCGCGCCGTCCTGACCCAGTTGCCGGACGATGTGCGCCAGGGCTTCATGACCCTGCGTCTGGACCCGGTGCCGTCCATCCATCTGCACATCAAGACCTTCAACCAGTCCAAGCCGGGCGGCGACGTCGGCACCGTGGGCCTCCTGTCGGCCGCCGCCCTGCTGATCCTGGGTGTGGCCATCGCCAACTACACCAACCTGGCCACGGCCCAGGCCATCCACCGGGCGCGCGAGGTCGGCATCCGCAAATTGGCCGGCGCCCGGCGCTGGCAGCTGGTGGCCCTGTTCACCGGTGAGTCCGTGGCGCTGGCCATCGCCGGCACCCTGGCCGCCCTGGCGGTGGTGGAGGTGCTGCTGCCCCCCTTCCAGGCGCTGGTGGGCCGGCCGCTCGGCTTTTCCTTGCTGCGCGACGGCGGTTTCCTTGCCCTGGTCCTGGCCACGCCCCTGGTGGTGGGGGTGCTGGGTGGCCTTTACCCCGCCCTGGTGCTCTCCGGTTACCGCCCGGCGGAGGTGTTGAAGGGTGGCGCGGCGCCGGCCGCCGGCCGCCTGCGCGCGGTGCTGGTGGTGGCGCAGTTCGCCATCTCCATCACCCTGATCATCGCCACGGTGACGGTGCTGCGCCAGGTGGCGCACGCCCGCACGGCCGCCTTGGGCTTCCTGCCGGAAAACCTGTACGTCGTCAGCCAGCTGCCCCACGACGCCCAGCGCGCGGCCACCATGAAGACGGAGTTGGCGAAGGTGCCTGGCATCCAGGTCGCGGCCTTCAGCAGCCTCGTCCCCGCCGACATCAGCCAGTTCATGACCCAGCTCACGGTGCCTGGCGACACCCATGGCGCCACGCCGGGCAAGGCCTTCATGCCGGAATTCTCGGCGGATCCGGACTTTATCGCGACCTATGGCCTGGACCTCAAGGCGGGGGTTGCCCTGCCGCCCGGCTGGCGCCCGGCGGCGGGCGGGGAGCGGCGCTATGTCTGGCTGACCGAGGCGGCGGCCAGGCGCCTGGGTTATGCCCATCCCATAGACGCCGTGGGCGATCGCTACACTGATGAGGAGGACCATGCGGTCGAGGTCGCGGGCGTGCTGGGCAATGTCCGTTTCCGCACCGCCCGCGACGCGGATGAGGCGCTGATGTTCTCCATCGGCGCCACCGGCGGCTTCCTGACCGTCCGCCTGGCCGCCGGCGACCCCCGTCCGGCCCTGGCCGCCATCAACGCCCTGGTGGATCGGTTGTACCCCGAGGCGCGCCGCGCGCCGCGCGGCTTCGCCGACGACCGGCTGGAAGCCCAGTACCGGACGGAGGAGCGCCAGGCCAAGGTCTTCGCCATCTTCAGCGCGCTGGCCATCGTGTTGGCCAATCTGGGCCTGTTCGGCCTGACGGCGCTGGCAGCGGCGCGCCGGACCAAGGAGATCGGCATCCGCCGGGTCGTGGGGGCCCGGGCGCGCGACATCGCCTGGCTGATGGTGTGGCAGTTCGCGCGGCCGGTGCTGCTGGCCAACCTGGTGGCATGGCCCTTAGCCTGGTGGGGACTACACCGCTGGCTGGGGCAATTCACCGTGCGGGTGGACCAGGGGCCGGGCACCTATCTGGCCGCTGGCGCCGCCGCCCTGGCCGTGGCGCTGGCCACCGTGGCCATCCACGTCCTCCGCGTGACCCGGGCGCCGGCGGCCAACGCCCTGCGGTATGAGTAAGGGAGGGGTGTCCGATGCCAATGTTCACGCTGCCCATCTTCTTCCGCCGGCATGTCCTGTTCACCCTCCTGAACCTGGCGGGTCTGGCCGTCGGTATCGCCGCCTTCCTGCTGGTCAGCCTCTACGTGGCGGACGAGGGGACGGTGGACCGAGGTTTCACCCACGCCGACCGTCTCTACCGCGTGGGCAGCCAGCTGAACGTGGGCGGCCAGTCCATCAAGCTGACCTTCTCCCCCGATGATTTGGCCGGGTCCCTGAAGCAGGAGGTGCCGGAGGTGGAGGCCGTCACCCGTATCGAGCCGGATCGGGTGATGCTGGGCGCCGCCACCCGCTACTTCGAACAGCGGGTGCTGTGGGCCGATCCGGATTTCCTGCGGCTGTTGGATTATCCACTGGAGCGGGGCGATCCCGCCCTGGCTCTGGCCCGGCCCGACGGCGTGGTGGTGACCCGGGAACTGGCGCGAACGCTGTTCGGGGACGCCGACCCCATGGGCCGCACGATCGAGGTGCGGCACGGGCCGGCCTTGACCGTCACCGGTGTCCTGGCGCCGCTGCGGCAAAGCCATCTGGTCTTCACCGCGATCGCCGCCGAGGCCGCGCGGGGGGACAAGTCCTGGGCGCATGCGAAACCGCGCGCCTGGTCCGACATCTCGGGCGTCACAACCTACGTCCGCTTGGCGCCGGGGGCATCGGCGGCGGCCGTGGGCGCGGCACTGCCCGCGTTCGTCAACCGGCACAACCCGCCCAACCCCGACAAAGCGGGCGGCGGGTTGGACAACATGGTCAGCCTGCGGCTGGATCCCGTCCCCGACATCTATCTGCGGGTCAAGGTGCTGGGCACCCTCGCCGAGGGGGACGTCGGCACCTTGCAGGTTCTGGGCGGCGTCGCCCTGCTGATCCTGGGCATCGCCATCGCGAACTACACCAACATGGCCACGGCCCAGGCCATCACCCGCGCCCGCGAGGTGGGCATCCGCAAGCTGGTGGGTGCCCGGCGCCGGCAGCTGGTCGCCCTGTTCACCGGCGAGGCGGTGCTGCTGGCCACCCTCGGCACCGTGGCCGCCCTGGCGCTCATGGAACTGGCCCGGCCGGCGTTCCAGGGACTGGTGGGCCGGGATGTCTCGCTGGCGCCCCTGACCCGGGGCTGGCTGCTGCCCCTGCTGCTGTCCACGCCCGTCCTGGTGGGCGTGCTGGGCGGCTTCTATCCCGCCCTGGTGTTGTCGGGCTATCGGCCCGGGGAGGTGCTGAAGGGCCGCGCCCAGGCGCCGGGTGCCGGCCGCGTGCGGGCCGTGCTGGTGGTGGCGCAGTTCGCGGTGTCCATCGCCCTGATGGTGGCGACCTTAACGGTGCAGCGCCAGGTGGCCCATGTGCAGGCGGCCGGCCTGGGCTATCAGCCGGACAGCCTGTACCTGGTGAGCAACCTGCCCGCCGATCTTGCGCGGGCCGCCACCTTGAAGGCGGAGGTGTCACGCCTGCCCGGGGTGCGTGCCGCCAGCCTGTCCAGCCTCGTGCCGGCCGCCCAATCGGAAAGCCTGTCCAGCTTCGACCTCCCGGCGGACACCCGCAGCACCCTGCGCCAGGCGCGGGGCATCGCCAGCTTCACCGCGGACCAGGATTTCTTCACCACCTATGGCGCGCGCCTGGTGGCGGGCAAGGGCCTGCCCTCCGGCTGGAAGCCGACGGAGGTGGACGAGGAGAAGCCGCGTTACCTCATCCTGACGGAAACCGCGGCGCGGCGCATGGGATACACCAAGCCGGAGGACGCGGTGGGTGAGCGCCTCTCCATCAACAGCGAAGCCCCTACCGAGGTCGCCGGCGTGGTGGCGGACATGCGGTTCCAGTCCGCCCGCCGGGCCGACATGCCACTGATGTTCCTGATCAAGGCCAGCGGTGAGCACCTGACCGTGCGCCTGGCCGCAGGTGACCAGCGGGCCACGATGGCAGCCGTGAATGCCGTGGTCGATAAGCTGTACCCCGACGCCGAATACCTGCGCCGCGCCTTCGCGGATGAGCGGATCGAGAGCCTCTACCAATCGGAACGGCGTCAGGCCCGCGTCTTCGCCGCCTTCGGCGGCCTGGCCGTGGCGCTGGCCAATATGGGCCTGTTCGGCCTGACGGCCCTGACGGCGGCCCGGCGCACCAAGGAGATTGGCGTCCGCCGGGTGGTGGGGGCCAAGGTGCCGGACATCATGGGGCTGATGGCCTGGCAATTCACGCGGCCGGTGCTGCTGGCCAACCTGGTGGCGTGGCCTGTCGCCTGGTGGGCCCTGCACCAGTGGCTGCTGCAATTCACCGTGCGGGTGGACCAAGCGCCCCTGACCTTCCTGGCCGCTGGCGCCGTCGCCTTGGCCGTGGCCCTGGCCACGGTGGCCGTCCACGTCATCCGTGTCGCCAGCGCCCCGCCGGTGGCGGCGCTGCGGTACGAGTGAGGACAAGGCGTGTCCAATATGTCATTATAGCCAAAGGTGTCATCTTTGGAGTTCATGACATGTTGCGTGCCAATCTGACGATGGCATCGAATGGCCGTGTTGTCATTCCGGCTCAGATGCGGTCCGCTTTGGGCCTGGCCGATGGCGGGAAGGTGGTGGCACGGCTGGTCGATGGCGTTGTGGTGTTGGAGCCCATAGAGGCCGCCATTCGCCGGGCCCAGGCCCTGGTGCGACGTTACGTTCCGGAAGGCGCCGACCTGATCGGGGAACTGGCGGCGGAGCGACGGGCGGCGGCGGAGCATGAGTGAGGCGGTCCTCGACAGTTCGGCCTTGTTGGCCGTGCTGCTGGCGGAGCCCGGGGCGGAGCAGGTGATGGCCACCCTGCCAGGCGCCCTGCTTTCCACCGTGAACCTGGCCGAAATCATCACCAAGCTTCGGGAACGGGGCATGCCCGTCGACGAGGCGCGAGAGGCGGTTGAGGCGACGGGGGTCGAGATCGTCGACTACCGGTTGGAAGACGCGTTGCAGACGGCCGACCTGCGTCCAGCCACCCGTGCCGCTGGCCTGCCGATGGGCGACAGGGCCTGCTTGGCCCTGGCCTGCAGCCGCCGTTTACCGGCGATCACCGCCGACCAGGCCTGGGCCAAGGTGGCGCGGGCCGGGATTACCGACTTGGAAATCACTCTGATCCGGCCAGTGGCAAAGCCATGACCGGTACGTACCGCATCGGCGGTTGGACCTTTGACGGGGCGGTGCTGCGCCATGCCGACGGGACGGAGAGGCGGCTGGAGGGCCGCGCCGCGTGGACGCTGGCGGCATTGTGCGTGCGACGCGATGAGGTGGTCAGCCGTGACGCCCTGCTGGCCGAGGTCTGGCAGGGCCGGGCCTAGCCGTTCACCAGGCCCAGCAGCAGGGCGTTGGTCTCGGCCGGCTTCTCCAGCATGATCTGATGGCCGCAGCGTTCCAGTTCCACATAGGTGGCGTTGGGCAGGCGCCCGGCCAGGTCGCGGGCGCCGGCCGGGGGTGTCAGGCCATCGTTGGCGCCGGCCACCACGGTGATGGGCAGGGTCAGGGCGGACAGCGCCGCAGGGTCGGGATGGGCCGCTTGGCTCATCAGCGCCTTCATCATGAACAGGCTGTTGCCCTTGGTCGCCTGCTCCTCGAACGCGAGCAGGGCGGCGTCGGTGTCCGGATGCCAGGCCAGGGAACGGAACTTGGCGGAGATGATCGGGCGGATCCATTCCAGGATGAAGGGCGGCAGCCAGCTCAGCGGGTTGGCGCCCAGCTGGGCGACGGGGCTGGGCGGGCCAAGCAGCAGGGCCGCCGCCACACGGTCCAGCCGCCCCTCCGCCGCCAAGCCATGCAGCAGGCTCAAGGTCAGGCGGCAGCCGTAGGAATGGCCGGCCAGGATGATGCGGCCTTGACCATAGGTCTCAAGGATCTGGCGGTAGTCCGCCACCAGGTGACTTCCCTGATACGCCGCCCAGTCGCGCGGCTGGGGGCTTTGCCCATGACCGACGAAATCCCAGGCGACGATGCGCACGCCCGCCTCCACCAGGGCGGCCCATTGATGGCGCCACTGGTTCTTGTTGCCGCCACTGCCGTGGCAGAGGAAGACGGTGGTGTCGGCGCGCGCGCCGCCCTCATGCACCAGCAGGCTCAAGGGTGGGCGGCCGTCGCGCACCATCACCGTGTCGGGCGTGACCACCAGCCGGGTGGTGGCGATCGGCTGGGTCTCAGCGGTATCCGGCATGGTGTTTCCCGTTGAAGGTACGAGGGCGAAGGGGGACTATCCGCGCTGTCTCGGCCGGGATCGTCGATCGGCCGTGCCCGGACCGTGAAACAAGCCGTTGGAAAACCGTATCATGCCTGCCCCCGGACCGCGCAACGCCATCACCGATGTCCCCGGCCTGACGGTGGGCCACGCTACGGATGAGCGGGTGCGCAGCGGCGTCACCGTTCTCCTGTGCGGAGGGGCCAAGGGGGCCGCCGGCTGGGCCGGCGGCGTGGACGTGCGCGGCGGCGGTCCCGGCACCCGCGAGACCGAGATGCTGGCGGCGGAGAACCTGGTGGGCCGGGCCCATGCCGTGGTCCTGACCGGCGGTTCCGTCTTCGGGCTGGCGGCGGCGGACGGGGTGGCGGCCGTGCTGTCGCGGCGCGGGATGGGTCTGACCCTGCGGCCCGGCACACCCGCCGTGCCCCTGGTGCCGGCCGCCGTGCTTTATGACTTGGCCAATGGCGGCGACAAGGACTGGGGCTTGACGCCGCCCTACCGTGACCTGGGGATGCGCGCGGTGGAGGCCGCCGGCCTGGACGTGCCCCAGGGCACCGTGGGCGCCGGGCGCGGCGCCATGGCCGGGCTGATCCCCGGCGGTGTCGGCACCGCCTCCATCGACCTGGGCGATGGCCTGGTGGTGGGCGCCCTGGTGGCGGCCAACCCCCTGGGCTCGGTCTTCATGCCCGATGGCCGCACCTACTGGGCCTGGCCTTTCGAGATCGATGGTGAGTTCGGCGGCCGGACGCCCCAAGGCCCCGTGGATGCCAGCGACCCAGTGCCCGAGCTGTCGCGCCTGGGCGTGCACCGCCAGCCGACGGCGGGCGCCAACACCACCATCGCCGTGGTGGCCGCCTCCGCCGACCTCAGCACGGCGGAGTGCAAGCGGGTAGCGATGATGGCGCAGGACGGCATCGCCCGCGCCGCGCGCCCGGCCCACACGCCGTTCGACGGCGACACCGTGTTTGCCGTGGCGCGGGGACCGGCCTTGTCGACGGACGCCGGCGGCCGCTGGGCCCAGGTGGCGCGTATCGGATCCGCCGCCGCCGACTGCCTGGCCCGCGCCATCGCCCGCGCGGTGTTCCATGCCGGGGACGGTCAAGGCGGCGATGGCAGCCCTCAGGCGACGTGAGCGGCCAGGGTGGGCGTGGCCGCCAGCAGGCTGGCGGTGTAGGGATGCTGGGGCCGGCTCAGCACCTGCAGGGTCGGTCCTTCCTCCACGATGCAGCCGCCTTGCATGACCAACAGCCGGTCGGTCAGGGCCCGCATCACCGCCAGGTCGTGTGACACCACCAGATAGGCCAGGCCCAGGCGCCGCGACAGGTCGGCCAGCAGGTCCAGGATCTGGGCGCGGGTCAGCACGTCGAGGGCCGAGGTCGCCTCATCCAGGGCGATCAGGTCGGGCTGCACCGCCAGGGCGCGGGCAATGGCGATGCGCTGGCGCTGGCCGCCGGAGAATTCGTGCGGATGGCGGTCGGCGTCCGCCGGCGCCAGGCCCACCTGGGTCAGCAGTTCCTCCACCCGCGCCCGGCGCAAGGCGGGCGTCAGCGGGGCGTCCAGCAGCGTCAGGGGCTCGGCCACCAGGCGCTCCACCCGCCAGCGGGGGTCGAAGCTGCCCACCGGATCCTGGAACACCATCTGTACATGGCGGCGCAAGGGGCGGCGGGCGGCCTCGGGCGCCGCCGACCAGGGCCGGTCCAACAGGCGCACCGCGCCCGCCTGCGGTGCGTCCGCCGCCAGCAGCGTGCGCAGCAGGGTGGACTTGCCGGATCCTGACTCGCCGACGATGCCCACGCTCTCCCCCCGGTGCACGGCCAGGCTGGCCTGATCCACGGCGCGCAGGTGCGCCGGCTTGGACCACCAGCCGGCACGGGGCAGGGGATAGTCGCGTACGATGCCCTCGGCGACCAAAAGGGGCGGCTGTACGGGGGCGGGTAGAACGTCCGGCCGCTGCCGCGCCGGTTCGGTGGCCGCCAGCAGGCGGCGGGTATAGGGATGCTGCGGGGCGGCGAAGGCGGTCGCGGGCTCGCCCGCCTCCACCACCGCGCCTTCATGCAGGACCACCACGCGGTCGGCCACGCGCGACACCAGGGCCAGGTCGTGGCTGATCAGCAGCAGGCCCAGGCCGTCCTGACGGACAAGATCGACCAGCAGGCCCAGGATGCGGGCCTGGGTGGTCACGTCCAGGGCGGTGGTGGGCTCATCCGCGATCAGCAGCTTGGGTTTCAGCGCCAGGGCCGCCGCGATGGCCACCCGCTGGCGCTGGCCGCCCGACAGTTCATGCGGACGCCGGCTGCGGGGGAAGCGGTCGGCGGGCAGGCCCACACGGGTCAGTATGGCGTCGGCGATGCGCGTGGCCTGTGCCCGGCTGGCCATGCCGTGCACCCGTATCGTCTCCGCCACCTGCGCGCCGACGGACAGGACGGGGTTCAGCGCCGTCATGGGCTCCTGGAACACCAGGCCCACGTCGCGGCCGCGCACGGCGTTCATCTGCCGATCGGTCAGGGTGGTCAGCTCCCGCCCGTCCAGGCGGATGCTGCCCTGGGTTCTGGCGCCGGCGGGGGTCAGGCCCAGCACCGACAGGGCGGTCATGGACTTGCCGGAGCCGGACGTCCCCACCAGGGCCACGATCTGGCCCGGTTCCACCGTCAGCGATACGGCGCTCAGGATGGCGCGGCCGTCGATGGCCAGGCTGAAGTCGCGGATGTCCAGCAGCGCCATGGCTCACGCCTTCCGCTTCGGGGCCAGGCGACCGCGCAGGCCCTCGCCCAACAGGTTGAAGCCCAGCACGGCGGCCACCACGGCCAAGCCGGGGAACAGCACCAGCCAGGGCGCCTGGCCCGCCAGGGTCTGGCTGTCCGCCAGCATGCGGCCCCAGCTAGGCCGGGGCGCCTGCGTGCCCAGGCCGACGAAGGACAGGCCGGCATCGGCGATGATGCCCAGCGACAGTTGGATGGTGGCCTGTACCAGCAACAGGCCGGCGATGTTGGGCAGCACATGCTCCAGTGAGATGCGGCCGCCGCCCTTGCCGGCCAGCCGGGCGGCCAGGGTGTAATCCCGCGCCCAGACGCCCAGGGCCGCCGCCCGCGTCACCTTGGCGAAGACGGGGATGTTGAACAGGCCGATGGCGGCGATGGCGTCCACCGCACCCGGGCCGCACAAGGCGGCGATCAGCACGGCGGTGATCAAGGCGGGGAAGGCGAACACCACGTCGCTGCCGCGCATCGCCATCTCCTCCACCCAGCCGCGCCGCCCCGCCGCCAGCAGGCCCAGGGGCACGCCGGCTCCCGCGCCCAAGCCCACCGCGGCCAGGGCCACGCCCAGGGCGCTGCGCGCGCCCGCCAGCACGTGGGAGAAGACGTCGCGGCCATAGGCGTCGGTGCCGAACCAGTGGGTGGCGGAGGGTGCGGCCAGCCGTCCGGCGACATTGATGGCGGTGGGGTCATAGGGCGTCCACACCAACGACAGCAGGGCGGCGGCCACCACCAGGCCGGTCAGGCACAGGCCGGCGGCCAGGGCCTTGGAATGGCGGCCGCCGTCGGTCGCCGCCTCCAGCGTGATCATGACGGTCATGGGCGCCGCCCCTGTGTCAGGCGCGGATCCACCGCGGCGTTGGCCAGATCGACCAGGAAGGTGACGACCACCACGGCGAACACCAGGCCGACGGTGACGCCCTGCACCACGATCAGGTCGCGCTGGGCCACGGCCTGGAACACCAGCCGGCCCAGTCCGGGCAGGAAGAACACGTTCTCGATGATGATGCCGCCCGCCAGCAGGAAGGAGAACTGCATGCCCAGTATGGTCAGCGCCGGCACGAAGGCGTTGGGCAGGGCGTGGCGCAGCAGGGCCTGGGACAGGCTCAGGCCCTTGGCCCGCGCGGTGCGGATGTAATCCTGGCCCATCTGCTCCACCAGCTCACCGCGCAGCACCCGCGCCAGGATGCCGGCCTGCGGGGCGGCCAGGGCGATGGCCGGCAGGGTCAGGGCTTTCAGCGCCGGCAGGAGCCCGCCACCCCAGCCGGGGAAGCCGCCGGCGGCGAACCAGTGCAGGCCGGCGGCGAAGACCAGGGCCAGCACGGTGCCGGCCCAGAAGTTGGGCACGGCGATCAACAGCTGCGCCACACCGTTCAGCAGGGCATCCACCACATTGCCCTGGCGCCCGCGCACGGCGCCCAGCGCCGCCAGGGTGCCCAGGGCGAGGGCCAGCAGGGTGGACAGCAGCACGGCGTACAGGGTCAGGGGCAGGGTCACGGCCAGCCGCTCCGCCATCAAGCGGCCGACATCGACGCGGTAGGTATAGCTGAGGCCGAAATCACCCCGCGCCAGGCCAGCCAGCCAGGCCAGGTAGCGCTGGGGGGCTGGCACATCCAGGCCCATCTGGTGGCGCAGGACGGCCAGGGCGGCCGGGTCGGCGCTCAGGCCCATCATCACCCGGGCGGGGTCGCCGGGGATGACCTGCAGCACCAGGAAAATGGCCAGGCTGGCGGCCAGCAGGGTCAGCAGCAGCACGGCCAGGCGCCCGGCGACATAGCGCGGGCCGGCCTTGGCGGCGGCCAGGACCACGGCGCCCAGCACGGCCAGGCCCAGCAGCCACGCCAGCGCCCCGGCGCCGGACAGCCCGCCAGCGGCAGCGGCATCCGCGCCCGCCTCGTCAAAGCGCGCCGTGGCCAGATCCACCAGCTGCACCGGGGTGGGCAGCCAGATGTCGCGCAATCCGGCATCCCACACGCCGAAATAGGGGTATTCGAACAGGAAGACGTTGACGGCGTCGTCGGCCAGGGTGCGCTGGATGTCGCCCAGCACGGCCAAGCGCTGGGCCTGGTCCACCGTGGCGTCCAGCTGGGCCAGCAGCGCCTTGTAGGCCGGGTTGCGGTAGCCGAAGTAGTAATCGTCGCGGCCGTAGATGTCGTAATCCATGGGCTCGACATGGGCGACGATGGTCATGTCGTAGTCGTGGCCGCCGTAGACCTGGGAAATCCAGGTGGCCCATTCCACGTCCTGCAACACTACTGTCACCCCGGCCTCTGCCAGCTGGGCGGCGATGATCTCGGCGGCGCGCTTGGCGTAGGGCAGGGGCAGGACGCGCAGGGTGGCGGTGAAGCCGTGCGGGTATCCGGCTTGGGCCAGCAGGGCCTTGGCCTTGGCCACGTCGTGTGGATACAGGCCCGTCAGGTCGACATAGCCCGCGTTCTGCGGCGGGTAATGGCTGCCGATGGGGTCGCCATAGCCGAACATGGCGCCCTGGATGATGGCCTGGCGGTCGATGGCATGCGACAGGGCGCGGCGCACCAGCACATTGTCGAAGGGCGGGCGCCGGTTGTTCAGCGCCAGCAGCGTCTCCCCCTCCGACGGGGCGACGTCGACGGTGTAACGGGGATCGGCCTTCAGGGCGGCGATGGCCTCGGGGGCGGGGAAGGCGGGGAAGCCCTGGATGTCGCCGGCTTTCAGCGCCGCCGTGGCCGCCGCCGGGTCGGCGATGAAACGGTAGGTGACGCTGGCCAGATGCGGCGCCGGGCCCCAATAGGCGGGGTTGCGCGCCAGGGTGACGGCGTTGCCCCGCTGCCAGTCGGCCACGGTGTAGGGGCCGGTGCCCACCGGATGGGTGACGTTGCCGGCGGCGCTGGCGGGGGACACCATGACGGCCGCCGGCCAGCCCAGCACCTGCAACAGGCTGCCATAGGGCGCCTTCAGGTGGATGGCCGCCGTCAGCGGGTCGAGGACGTCGACATGGTCGATGTGCGACAGCGCCACCTTCTGCGGGTTGGTGCTGCCGGGGGCGATGGCGCGCTCAAGCGAGAACTTGACCGTTTCGGCATCGAAACCAATTCCGTCCTGGAAGCGCACCCCTGGCCGCAGGTGGAAGGTGTAGGTCAGGCCGTCCGGCGCGACCGTCCAGCCGGTGGCCAGCAGGGGCCGCACCGTGCCGCCCACGCCCAGGTGCACCAGCCCCTCGAACACCGTGGGGAAGACCACGGCGGGGATGGCGGCCGAGGCCTCCGCCGTGGGGTCCAGGCCTGGCGGCTCCAGCTGCAGGCCCAGGGTGATGGTATCGCGTGCCCAGGCGGCGGGCGCCGCCGCCATGGTCGCCAGCACCACCGCTGATTTAACCAGGCGCGTGAGGAAGATCGTCCAGGCCATTGAGTCAGTTCACCAAGAGGCTGGTGTCATGGCGGTGCGCCTCCGCCGTGGCCTGGGCCCGTGCCGCCGCCTGGCGCGCCAGGCTGGGCAGGCCCAGCGCGTCATAGACCTGGGCCAGGGCGCGGTTCAGGGGCACGCCCTCCGGGTCGTGGGCCCGGCGCAGCTCCAGCATCTGTTGCGCCGGGGCCCAGCGGCGGTCCTTGAGATAGGCGTCCAGCACCACCTGTTCGAACAGGTCGCGCTGGGCGTGGCTGCCGCCGATTTCCACCAGGCGGGGCAGCACCGGCCCCAGGCGGCGCACCGCCGCGCGCCAGTCGCCCCGGTGATAGGCCACCAGCCCCTCGGCCGCCGGCAGCGCCACATCCGCCCACGTTTCCCGGCTGTGGTCCTGCGCGCGGCCTGCCTGGGCGCGGATGGCGTCCAGCAGGGTGTCGGCCTCCGCCCGGCCGGCGCGCGCCAGGCCCTTGAGGTACAGCAGCGCCAGGAAGGGCTGGGCCGTATCCGTGGCGCGGGCGGCCAGGTGGCCGGCCAGGTCGGCCCAGCGGTCGCCCACCTCCACGCCGGCCAGCTCCAGCCGGCTCAGCAGCTGCACGGCCCCCGCCTGGTCCTGGGAATAGCCCTTGTCCACGCCCCAGACCCGGGCGTCATAGGTGGCCAGCGCCTCCGCCGCCCGCCCCTGGCTCAGCAGGAACAAGGCGTAGTGCCACCACAGGTGCGTGGACATGAAGGAGTTGAGGTCGGTCCAGCTGTCGTGCACGCCGCGCAGGAAGGCCGCCCCCTGGTCGATCTCGCCCCGCGTCAGCATCACATGGGCCAAGGCGTGATGGGCCCAGGGCTCCTTGCGCTTCAGGGTGATGGCGCGGCGGGCCGCCGCCTCCGCCTCATCCAGCAGGTGGCATTGCTCATAACCGAAGGCCAGCATGCCGTGCAGATAGGCGACGTCGCCGGCCCGGGGCAGCACCTTCAGCGCGACGCGCACCATGTCCGGCGACTGGCCCCGGTTGAAGTTCAGGTACTGGTGGACCTTCACCGCCGCCAGGTCGCGGGGGAATTCCTCCGCGATCTGGTCGCCCAGGGCCAGGGCGGCCGGAATGTCGTCCCGCCACCAGGCCTGCAGCATCGCGGCGTTCAGCTGTTCCCGCCGCGTGCCGTGGCGGGCGGCCGTCAGCGCGCGCGCCACATAGGGGGCGGCGCGGCCGGGGCCGTCTGTGGATTCCAGGAACATCCACAGCATGCCGGCGTAGGTCTGCACCAGGGGCAGGTCCACTGCCTCGTCCGCCACCGCCAGCAGGTTCACGGCCCGCGTCTCATAGGACAGCAGGCCGCCGACGAAATCGTCGATCAGCCCGGCGCTGTGCGCGCCGTCCGTGGTGATGGGGTTGCCCAGGAAGTCTTCGTCCATGACGCTCTCGGCCAGGCTGTTGCGGGCGTTTAGTACTGGTACCCCAGGCGGATGCCCCAGGTCGCCGGCCGGCCGGGGATGGCGATGTCGGCGTTGGTGAAGAAGTTGCGCAGCAGGTCGTAGCGCCTGTCCAGGATGTTCTGGCCGTAAACCGTGGCCGTCCACGGCCCCTGGTCCGGCGTCAGGGTGACGGCGGCGTTGACCAGCCAATAGCCGGCGACGTTGTAGCGGCTGCCCAGCAGCGAGCGTTCGCTGCTGCGATAGCTGTAGTCGGCCTCCGTCTTCAGCGTGTGGCCGGGCAGGGCCCAGTCATAGCTGACGCCGCCGTTGTAGGTGATGCGGGGGAAGCCCAGATCCTCCCCCGCCTGGTTGGTGTAGACGGGGCGGCAGGGATAGCAGGTGGCCAGCGAGGCCGCCGTGTCCACGGCGTTGAATTCCTTGAACTCGCCATGCGACAGGCCCAGCGCCTGGGTGATCAGCAGGCCGGGGCGGGGCGCCCAGTCGGCCTGCAGCTCCGCGCCGTAAATCTCCGACCGGGGGGCGTTCACGATCTTGCCGATGGCGGCGAAGGTCGGGTCGATGATGACCGATTGCACCTGCTGGTTATGGTAGTCGTAGTAATAGGCCGAGGCGTTCAGGCGCAGGGTGTGGTTGGCCAGGTCGGACTTGACCCCCGCCTCATAGGCCCACAGCACCTCCGGCCGGAAGGGGGCCAGGCCGCCCAGTGCGAGGGTGTTGTAGGCGGTGAAGCCGCCGGACTTCACCCCCCGGCTGAGGTTGGCGTACAGCAGCGCCTCGTCCGTCACCTTGAACTCCACCCCCGCCTTGCCCGTGGTCTGGGTGAAGCCGGTGGGCACCCTGTCCGCCGAAACGCCGATGCCGGTGTCCGGGATGGTGATGGTGCTGAAGGTGCGCAGCGTGCGGTCCTCATGCTCCTCCCGCAGGCCCAGGACCAGCTTCAGCCGGTCGGTGACAGCGTAGTCGGCCTGGCCGAAGCCGCTGATGGATTCCGCCGTCTGGGCATAGCGGGTGTTGGCGATGAAGCCGTAGATGTCGGTGAAGTCGGACAGGAAGGCCTCACGCAACGTCTCGTGCGAGTAATAGAGGCCACCCACCCATTGCAGCCGGCCCACCCCGCTGGAGGCCAGGCGCACCTCCTGCGACACGTCCTGGGCGCGGCTGTTGAAATATTCGTCCGCGTCGCGGTAGGCGGTGGCGTCCCAGTCGTTGAACTCCTTGCGGTTCAACGCCTCCCACGCCGTGATGCTGGTCAGCGTCACATCCTCGAAGCGGTGCAGCACCGTCAGGTCGGCGCCGCCGCTGGTGTTGTTGCGGAAGGGCTTGGCATTGGGGTCGGCGCCGATGACCTTGGCGAAGGCGGGCGACAGGCCCCACCCCGTCTTGGACGGGTCGGTGTCGGCCGGCAGGGTGCCCACGCCCGGCTGGACGGCGGGGTTGAAGAGATAGCCGCCGGTGCCGTCCGACAGGTCGCGGCCGTAATGCAGGTTCAGCCTCACGTCCGTGTCCGGCGTGGCCGCCCAGTCGATCTTGGCGCGCACGGCGGTGCGGTTGGCGTTGCCCAAATCCTGACCGGTCAGGCGGTTGGTCTGCCAGGCGCCGCCCTGCTGCGTCATGGCCGACAGCCGCACCTTCACCGTGTCGCTGACGGGGCCGGAGACATAGGCCTCGATCTTGGCGGCGTCATAGCTGCCATAGTCGGCGGTGATGCCGGCGCTGGCGCTGTCCGTGGGGTTGGCGGTCAGGATGTTGATGGCGCCGCCGGTGGTGTTGCGGCCGTACAGCACGCCCTGCGGCCCGCGCAGCACCTCCACCCGGTCCACGTCATAGACCAGGTCCTGGGTCATGATGGGCAGGGGGTAGGCGACCTCATCGACATACACGCCCACGGTGGGCGTGTTGTTGGAGGCATAGTCGTTGAAGCCCACGCCCCGGATGCGGAACTGTGGCTGCCCGCCGCCGAAGGCGTTGGTGACCTCCAGCCCCGGCGTCATGTTCTGCAGATCGTTGACCGAGGTGACATGGTGCGTGGCCAGGTCCCCGGCGGAGAGGACGGAGACGGACAGGCCCACGTCCTGCACCGACTGCGCGCGCCGCTGGGCGGTGACGATGATGTCGGGAATGCCGCCGCCGTCCTGCTCCTGCGCCACGGCGCCGCCGCCCATCAGCAGGATACCGGAAAGCGCCCGGCCCCATACCGCTTGGCCCCGTAACAGCCGACCTGCGGCCGCGTACACGCGTGGTCCCTTCATCCTCAGCCACTCCCCCATCGTTCCCCGGCGTGGCCCTTGGTTGGGCTCGTTCACCGGATCACGCCGGCCGCCGAATTGTACTGTTCAATGGATGTGCAAAATATTAATAGCACACTAACGACAGTTAGCACGGGGAATAACGCTCCGGTCAATCGCGTAAATGGCCGGCGGGTGGTGATTACCAGGATAGGCAGCGCATATCTGTCATGCTGCGCCTGCTCACGCAATGAGCGCCGTCACAGCCTTAAGGTGGACGGGCGGGTCGCGCAAGTATGGCATCGGTTGCAGGGCGGGGGCGTTCGCGGCTGCGATAGGACGGTTGGTCCCGCTCAGTCCGGCCGCGCCAGGGCGGCCAGCCGCTCCTTCACCTGCGGCCACTCGGCGGCGATGATGGAGAAATAGACGCTGTCGCGCAGCCGGGCGGGGATGGCCTCACCCTCCGGCCCCACGCGGGCCGGCACCACGACATGGGACCGGAAAATGCCTTCCTGTGTGGCGCCGATGCGGGCGATGGCGGCGCGGGACTGCTGGTTCAGCGCGTCGGTCTTTAACTCCACCCGGTGGGCGCCCAAGACCTCGAAGGCGTGGGTCAGCAGCAGGCGCTTGGCATCGGTGTTGGCGCCGGTGCGCTGGTGCGACCGCGCCACCCACGTCCAGCCGATCTCCACCCGCCGGTTGGCGCGGTCGATGTTGCCATAGCGTGTGCTGCCGATGACTTGGGCCGAGGCCTTGTGCACGATGGCGAAGGGCAGGCTGACATGCCGGTCCCGCTCCTCCAGCGCCGTGTGGACATAGGCCCGCATCTCATCGGGCGTGGTCACCTGCGTCGGCACCCAGCGCCACAGCACCGGGTCCAACCCCACGTCGATCAGCCCCGGCAGATGGTCCTGGCTCAACGGCTCCAGCCGCACCACGGCCCCCGTCAGGGTGACGGGGCTGACGGTCATGGGGCGGGTGTCGATCTCGGCCATGGGGGCTCTCCGTAGAAGGGGGCTCCTGGTTCGATACGGGCGGCAGGCGGTCGGGGCAAGTGTGGGATTGTCTGGGGGACAAGGTTGGGGGAAGTTGTGTGCTTTTGATAGATTTTATCAGGAGTTGAATTAAGCGCGAATCTAGGTCACATTTATCGACGGTCGATAATTCAAACTGCAGTGATCAAACTCTCTTGGATCATAACCATGAAATAATTTAACTATCAAATGTCCGAATTGCGCAACAAGTTGTTGAAAATTTGCCAATTTTCCTCCTGATGAAGGTTAATCGTAAAATGGACGTGCGGCATAGTGATATTGAGAGCTTGGAAGAGAAAGTAAAGAAGCTTTCTTATGATAAATATTTACATAGCTTGAGGCTTGTAAACGTTAGGAGCTTTACGAACCAAAAGATTAATTTTGATTTTCCAGTAACGGCAATAATAGGTACTAATGGTGGTGGAAAATCCACTATACTTGGTGCGGTTGCTCTCGCTTACAAAGACGTAAGGCCTGGCGACTTCTTCCCAAAGTCGAATATCGGTGACACCAGTATGGCGAACTGGCGCATCGAATATGAAATTGTCGATCGAAAAGTTAGTAAAACTGGGCCGATACAGCGGAATGCGCGTTTCGTTGCGGCGAAGTGGAGACGGGACACGGTTGCCGAGCGCAATGTGGTTGTGATTCCGATTCAACGCACGGTTCCAGCTAACGAACAGACAAAATTCAAGCAGTTCATCGGAATTAATCAAAACAAAGAAATTGTTAAGACGCCCATTCCTGCGGCAATAATTCAATGTGTTAGTCGAATTTTAGGGAAAGACGCAAAGCATTATGAGCGTGTATCTCTTAAATCTGATCCATCTAAGAGTATTCTCGTAGGCATGCATCAGAAAAATGATTACTCTCAATTTCATTTTGGTGCAGGTGAGGCGTCTATTATAGAGATGGTGTCACGTATTGAAGACGCAATCGATAATTCTCTCATACTAGTTGAGGAAATTGAAAATGGATTGCATCCCCTGGCAACACACAAAATGGTAGAATATTTATTAGATGTTGCGAAGCGTAAAAGGGCTCAAATTGTTTTTACGACTCACTCGGAATATGCGTTAGAGGTTCTGCCGCAAAAGGCTATCTGGGCATGTATCGATGGGACTGCTTATCAGGGTAAGTTGACCATTGAAAGCCTTCGTGCCCTTACGGGCACGGTATCAAAAAATGCGGTTATCTTTGTAGAGGATGATTTCGCTAAAGACCTCGTAGAGGAAATGTTAAGGCAGTATGCACGCGACATTTTTGACCAAGTACAGGTGCATAAGGCGGGTGGATATCCGTTTGTTATTGAAGTACTCAAGCATCATAAAGCAAATCCCACCGTTAAAGCGCCAGCGGTTGCTGTCATTGACGGCGACAATCCGCCTCTTGCGGAGCCAAATGACGGCGTAATTGAATTGCCCGATGGAACACCAGATTCGATTGTATTTGGATTTGTCCATGACAATGCGGAAGAAATGTCTGCGCTTGTGCAGCAGCGATGCCAATGCCCCTCGGTGAAGCAAGATATAATTATCTCAACAATTAGATCTGTCAAAATTGACACAACTGATCCTCATTTATATTTTTCTAAGCTTGGCGAAAAACTTGGATTCATTTCCGAGATTATTATGAGAAGGGGATTAATATCGATTTATGTTGAAAAAAACTCGGACATACTTCGTCCAAAAGTGAACGCAATTCGGGTGCGTTTGGGAATTGAGGCGCCTTCTGTTACGTAATTTCTGTTTGCTCGCGCCCTGAATAAAATAGGAGAAGGGGCGCCCCCCCACGGTCCCGCCCCTTCTCACCCCTCACTCCAAACTCAACCCCCGCGCCTACGCCCCCGCCTGCCGCGCCTTTGCCTCCGCCCGGCGGCGGTGCAGCACCGGTTCGGTGTAGCCGTTGGGCTGGCGCACCCCGTCGAACACCAGGTCGCAGGCGGCCTGGAAAGCGATGCTGTGGCTGACGTTAGGGGCCATGGGGGTGTAGGCGGGGTCGCCGGCGTTCTGCTTGTCGACCACGGCGGCCATGCGCTCCAGGGTCTCACGCACCTGTTCCTTGGTGCAGATGCCGTGGTGCAGCCAGTTGGCGATGTGCTGGCTGCTGATGCGCAGGGTGGCGCGGTCTTCCATCAGGCCGATGTTGTTGATGTCCGGTACCTTGGAACAGCCGACCCCCTGGTCCACCCAGCGGACGACGTAGCCCAGGATGCCCTGGGCGTTGTTGTCCAGTTCCTGCTGGATTTCCTCCTCCGACCAGTTGGCGCCATTGGCCAGCGGGGGGGTGAGGATGTCCTCCAGCTTGGCGCGGCGGTGGCCGGCCAGCACCGCCTGGCGGGCGGCCACGTCCACGGTGTGATAGTGCAGGGCGTGCAGCGTGGCGGCGGTGGGGGAGGGCACCCACGCGGTGTTGGCGCCGGCCTGGGGGTGGGCGATCTTGGTGGCCAGCATGTCCGCCATCCGGTCAGGCATGGCCCACATGCCCTTGCCGATCTGCGCCCGGCCCTTCAGGCCGCAGGCCAGGCCGGTGTCGACGTTCCAGTCCTCATAGGCCTTGATCCAGGCCGTGCCCTTGATGTCGTTCTTGCGCACCATGGGGCCGGCTTCCATCGAGGTGTGGATCTCGTCGCCGGTGCGGTCCAGGAAACCGGTGTTGATGAACACCACGCGGTGCTGGGCGGCGCGGATGCATTCCTTGAGGTTGACGGTGGTGCGCCGCTCCTCATCCATGATGCCCATCTTCAGGGTGTTGGCGGGCAGGCCTAGCAGCTGTTCCACCGCCCCGAACAGGCGGTTGGCGAACGCCACCTCCTCCGGTCCATGCATCTTGGGCTTCACGATATAGACGCTGCCGGCGCGGCTGTTGCGCACGGCCGGGGTGTCGCCCACGCCCTCGCGCCGCAGGTCGTGCAGGGCGATGGTGCTGGTCATGATGGCATCCAGGATGCCCTCGGGGATGTTGCTGCCATCGGCCAGCAGCACGGCGTCGGAGGTCATCAGGTGGCCGACGTTGCGCACCAGCATCAGGCTGCGGCCCGGCAGCGTCAGGGTCTTGCCCGCCGGGGCGGTGTAGACGCGGTCCGGGTTCAGGTGGCGGTCCACCGTCTGGCCGCCCTTCTCGAACTGGGCGGTCAGGGTGCCGTTCATCAGGCCCAGCCAGTTGCGGTAGGCCAGCACCTTGTCGGCGGCATCCACGGCGGCCACCGAATCCTCGCAATCCATGATGGCGGTGATGGCGGATTCCAGCACGATGTCGGCCACATGGGCCTTGTCCTCGCGCCCGATGCGGTGATCGGCGTCGATATGGATCTCGGCGTGCAGGCCGTGGCGGCACAGCAGGATGACGGTGGGGGCGGCGGCGTCGCCCTGCCAGCCGCCCAGGCGGCTGGGGTCGGCCAGGCCCGTCGTGGCCCCGCCCTGCAGCGTCACCGCCAGGGCGCCGTCCACGATGGCATAGCCGGTGGCGTCGCGGTGCGAGCCCTCGGCCAGGGGGAAGGACTGGTCCAGGAAGGTGCGGCCGAAGGCGATGACCTTGGCGCCGCGGATGGGGTTGTAGCCCCGGCCGCGCTCCGCCCCGTCATCCTCCGGCAGGGCGTCGGTGCCGTACAGGGCGTCGTACAGGCTGCCCCAGCGGGCGTTGGCGGCGTTCAGGGCATAGCGGGCGTTCATCACCGGCACCACCAGCTGCGGGCCGGCGATGGTGGCGATCTCCGCATCCACATTGGCGGTGCTGACGCTGAAATCCGGCCCCTCGGGCTGGATGTAGCCGATGGCCGACAGGAAGGCGCGGTAGGCGGCGCCGTCGAAGGGCCGGCCCTTCTGGCCGCGGTGCCAGTCGTCGATCTGCTGCTGCAGGGCGTCGCGCTTGGCCAGCAGGTCGCGGTTCAGCGGCGTCAGCTCGTGCGCCAGCACATCCACGCCCTGCCAGAAGGCCTCCACCGACAATCCGGTGCCGGGCAGGACCTCGTTCTCGACAAAGTCGAACAGTTCCTGCGCCACCTGAAGATGCCCGGCCGTAACCCGTGCCGTCATGGTCCTCTCCCCTGATTTCTCTCGCTCATGCGTGGCCTTGGCCGGCCATCGCGGGTTTATGACGCACTGTTTTTCGACGCCCGATATGGGTAGGGGTCGCCGGGGTCGCCGTCAACGGTGCGGAAGTGCCGGGGCCGGCATAGGTCCATCGGGGGCCCACCGGCGGCCCATCGGCGATCCGTCAGCGCGTGGCCCGGTCGACCAGATAGACCAGATGGCGATAGGGCACGCCGGCATGGTCGGCCAGGCCGATCTCGCACGTTCGGTTGCTGGAGTATCCCGCCTCGCAGCCGGCCGGCACCTGGGGGGCCAGGAAGCGCAGGGCGTGGTCGTTCAGTTCCGGCTCGACAAAGCCCTTGTCGCCGGCGAACCCGCAGCAGCCCACGCGGTCCGGCACCACCACCGTGGCGGCGCAGGCCTTGGCCACGGTGGCGGCCTGCGGATCGATGCCCATCTTGCGGGCCGCACAGTTCAGGTGCAGCAGCACGGGTTCCGCCTGCGGGGTGGGCGTCAGGCGGGGCAGGGCGTCCTGCGCCAAGAACTCCACCAGATCCTTCACTAGCAGTTCCTTGTGGGGCAACCGGCCGGAAAGGTAGGTCTTCATGCGCTGGGTGCAGGCGCTGGCGTCCATGACGATGGGAATGCGGCCATTGTCGCTGGCGGCCTTCAGCGCCGCCTCCATCTCCGCCGCCTTGGCGTCCGCCGCCTCCTTCATGCCTTCGGACTCGAAGGCCAGGCCGCAGCACAGGTTGGGCAGGCCCTCCGGCACGATGGCGCGGAAGCCCGCGCGCTCCAGCACGCGCAGGGTGACGGCGGGCAGGGGATCGCTCTCCCCATCCTCCACCGCGGGGCCGAAGGTGCGCCCGGCGCAGGCGGCCAGGTACACCACCGGCTCGCCCGCCGCGGTGGGGGATGGCAGGTCCTTCAGCCAGGCCATGCTGGCCCCCTCCGGCAGGTTGGGGCCGGCGTGGGGCAGGCGGTCACCGGACAGTGTGCGGGCATAGGCCGCCAGGCTGGCCACCTTCTTCGGCCCAACGGCCTGGGCGGCGAAGGCGGCCAGGTTCAGGGCGCCGCGCGTGGCGGCCAGCACGGCGCCATAGTGGCGGGCCATCAGGCCGGCCACGGTGCGGGCCCTTGGCCCATGGCGCTTGCCGCGCAGGGCCTTGGTCAACTGCCCGGTCTCGATGCCCACGGGGCAAGCGGTGGCGCACAGGCCGCAGGCGGCACAGGTGTCGATGGCGTGGTGGTCGTAGAGGTCCCGCAGCTCCGTCGCCGGGTCTCCCAAGGCCGTCAGGCGCGCGATCTCCCTCAGACCGGTGATGCGCTGGCGGGGGCTCAGGGTCATGCCGTGCGAGGGGCACATCTTCTCGCAGAAGCCGCACTCCATGCAGGTGTCGACGATGGCGTGGGCCGGCGGCAGGGGCTTCAGGTTCTCCAGGTGCAGGCGCGGGTTGGTGTTCAGCAGCACGCCGGGGTTCAGCAGGTTGGCCGGGTCCAGCAGGCGCTTGATCTCCCACATCAGGGATGTCGCGGCCTTGCCCCATTCCAGCTCGACGAAGGGCGCCATGTTGCGGCCGGTGCCGTGCTCCGCCTTCAGCGATCCGTCGTATTTCTCCACCACGATGTGGACCATCTCGTCCATGAAGCGGGCGTGGCGCTCGATCTCCGCCTCGGTGCTGAAGTCCTGGGCGAAGACGAAGTGCAGATTGCCGGCCAGGGCATGGCCCATCAGGATGGCGTCGGGGTAGCCGTGCTTGTCGAACAGCGCCCGCATGTCGTGGCAGGCGTCGGCCAGATCCTCGATGCGGAAGGCCACGTCCTCGATGATGACGCTGGTGCCGGTCTGGCGCATGGCGCCGATGGTGGGGATCAGGCCCTTCCGGATCTTCCACAGCTTGGTGTATTCGGCGGCGTCGGTGGTGAAGGCCGGGGGCCGCAGCAGGGTGACCCCGGCCAGCAGTCCCTCGATGGCGGCGATGTTCTGGCGCAAGGCCTCCGGGCTGACGGCGCGAGTTTCCACCAGCAGGGAGGCGACGTCCTCGCCCATGCTGTCGATCTCGGGCGGCAATCCCGGCTGGCCCTTGGCGCTGCGCAGGCTGGCGCGGTCCATCAGCTCCACCGCCGCCACCGGCCCGCCGTTCAGCAGGCAGGCGGCGCGCCCGGCTTCGACGATATCGGGGAACAGCAGCAGGGCGCTGGCCTTGTCCGCCAGTTCCGGCACGGTGCGGTAGGTGACCTCCGCGATGAAGCCCAGCGTCCCCTCCGACCCGATCAGCAGGTGGGCCAGGATGTCCACCGGGTCCTGATAGTCCACCAGGGCGTTCAGGCTGTAGCCGGTGGTGTTCTTGATGGCGAACTTGCGCCGGATGCGGTTGGCCAGCGCCTCGTCCTCCCGCACCCGCCGGCCCATGGCATCCAGCCTGGCCAGCAGGTCGGCATGGCTGACGCGGAAGGACGCCACGCTGGCGGCGTCGCCGGTGTCGACCAGGGTGCCGTCCGCCAGCATGAAGCGCAGCGACAGCATGGTCTTGTAGGTGTTCTCATGCGTGCCGCAGCACATGCCCGAGGAGTTGTTGGCCGCGATGCCGCCGATCTTGCAGCTCTCGATGGATGCCGGGTCCGGCCCGATCTTGCGGCCATAGGGCGCCAGGCGGCGGTTGACCTCCGCCCCGATGATGCCGGGCTGCACCTTGATGACGCTGCCGTCGTCATTGATGACGGAGCGGTGCCAGCCGTCGCCCAGCACCATCAGCAGGCTGTCGGTGATGGCCTGGCCGGAGAGGGAGGTGCCGGCGGCGCGGAAGGTGACGGGGGTGTTGTGGCGGCGGCAGGCGGCGAGCACGGCGCTCACCTCCGCCTCGCTATCCACCCGCACCACCAGCTTAGGCACCAGGCGGTAGAAGCTGGCGTCCGTGCCATAGGCCAGGCGGCGCAGCGGGTCGGTGATCAGCCGGTCCGCCGGCACCACGCCCGCCAGCTCGGCGCGCAGGGCGTCGTAATCACGGGTGAGGACAGGGTCCGCGGCGGGGTTCACGATGCTGTCCGGCATGACCCTCACTCCCCTTCTTTTCGCACCAGCAGGATGATCAGCTCCTTGGGGCCATGGACGCCATAGGCCAAGGTCTGCTCGATATCGGATGTCTTGGACGGGCCGGAAATCAACAGGGCATTGGTGGGCATGCCCGCCGCCCAGCCCTGGTCCCGCACCACCGCCGCCAGCGTGTCGTGCAGCGTGTCCTCCTCCAGCACGGCGATGTGCAGGGGTGGCAGCAGCGACAGCAGGCGCGGCTCCTCCGCCGTGGGCCACAGGATCAGGGTGCCTGTCTCGGCGATGGCGCCGCGCGTGCCGGTCAGGCCGGCATCCACCTGGTGCACCAGCGTGTCCTTCAGCGCCTCCACGGACTGGTCATAGGGCACCAGGGTGGGCAGGGGCACGCCCTGGGCCGCCGCCCGCAGCAGGGTGTCGCCGCGCGGCGTGCCGGGGGCGACCATCAGGCGGCCGACGCCCCGGTTGTTCAGGATGGTGGCCAGCCGCTCCGGCCAATTGGCGGACGTCACGTCGTGGATCTCGGCGTGGTTGGCCTCCGCCATCTGGCGGAAGCGGGCCAGCTTGTCGGCGTAGGTGGGCGGCGTCCAGGGCGGCAGGTCGGGACCCAGCCGGCCGGGGGCGGCCTTCAGGCGGCCCAGGATATTGGCCCTTGCCGTGTTTGAGGCGGCGCTCATTTCGGCACCTCGTTCAGGTAACCGCGCTCGCGCGCCAGGTCGTGCAGGGTGCGCGGCTTGAAGCGGGGCTTGGCCCGCGCCGTGGTCCAGTCGCGCATCAGCGGGGCGCCGGCCGGCACCCAGTTGCCGCCCCAGGCCAGGGCGCGGGTGACCATGCGGTACAGCAGCGGCCGGGTATAGACCAGGCGCCAGCCGGCCCAGACTAGGCTCTCCGTCCACGACCGCTCCGCCCCGCCGTCCTTCACCACGGGTAGGTGCGTGGCCGGCGTCTCCGTTGGCCGCACAGCCTCGCGGCGCAGGCGCACCAGCAGGTCGGGGATGGGTATCTTGACCGGGCAGACCTCCGCGCAGGCGTTGCACAGGGTGGAGGCGTGGGGCTGGTCGCCGGCGGCGTCCAGGCCCTGCAACTGCGGCGTCAGGATCTTGCCGATGGGGCCGGGGTAGATGGCGTTGTAGGTGTGGCCGCCCACGCGGGTGTAGACCGGACAATGGTTCATGCAGGCGGCGCAGCGGATGCAGCGCAGCGTGTCCGCCAGTTCCACATCCTGATAGACGCGGCTGCGGCCGCCATCCAGCAGCACCAGGTGCACGGCCGTAGGGCCATCCTTCTCCCCGGCTTTCCGGGGGCCGCTGATCATGTTGACGTAGGTGGTGATGGGCTGGCCGGTGGCGGACCGGGTCAGCAGGGCCAGCAGCGGCGGGACGTCGTCCAGGAACTCCACCACCTTCTCGATGCCGGTCACGGCGATGTGCAGCGGCGGCAGGGTGGTGGACAGGCGGCCGTTGCCCTCATTCTCGATCAGCACCAGGGTGCCCGTCTCCGCCACCGCGAAATTGACGCCGGAAATGCCGGCGTCGGCGTTGGCGAAGCGCTCCCGCAGCACCCGGCGGGCGGCGGCGGTCAGCTCATCCACGTCGCCGGTGCGTTCCAGGCCCGGTATTTTCTCCGCGAACAGGTCCGAAATCTCATCCTTGTTCTTGTGGATGCAGGGCATGACGATGTGGGACGGCGTCTCCCCCGCCAGCTGGATGATGTACTCGCCCAGGTCGGACTCCACCGCCTCGATGCCGTGCCGCTCCAGGTGGGCGTTCAGGTGCATCTCCTCCGACACCATGGACTTGCCCTTGATGACGGTGCGGGCGCCGGCCTGTTGCAGGATGCTCAGGACGATGGCGTTGGCCTCCTCCGTCGTCTCGGCCCAATGCACCTGGACGCCGTTGGCTGTCAGGTTGGCTTCAAGGCGCTCCAGCAGGTCCGGCAGCTTGGCCAGGGCGCGGGCCTTCACGGCGGCGCCCCGTTCCCGCAGCTCCGCCCAATAGGCCGGGTCGGGGAACTGGGCGGCGCGCTTGGCCATCAGGCCGTCCATGGCCCGGCGGAAGTTGCGGCGCAGCTGCGGGTTGTTCAGCGCGTCGGGCGCCCTTTCTGCGAACCGGGGGACGTGTTCGGCATGCATGCCGCCGTCAGCCGCCATGACAGCGCTCCATCAGGAATTCGGCGATGTGGCGGCAGCGGGTGCCGTCGCCCACCTTCTCGGCATGGCCGCCGATGTTCATCAGGCAGCCGCAATCGCTTGACAGCAGGGTGCCGGCGCCGGTCTCCCGGACGCTGGCCAGCTTGTCCGACACCATGGCGGTGGACACGGCCGTCTGGCGCACGGCGAAGGTGCCGCCGAAGCCGCAGCACTCCCGCTCCCGCTTGTTTTCCACCAGGGTGACATTGGCCAGCTGGCGCAGCAGGGCCTTGGGTTCCTCGCGCACGCCCATCTCGCGCAGGGAATGGCAGGACGGGTGCCAGGTGACGGTGACGGGTGCGCCCTTGTCGGCCAGTTTGACGCCCAGCACGTTGACCAGGAAGGCCGTCAGCTCATGGATGCGGGCGGCGAAGGCGATGGCGCGCGGCTGGTCGGGGTCGCCCTCGAACAGGTGGGCGTAGTGGGTCTTCATCATGCCGGCGCATGAGCCGGAGGGCACGACGATGGGGATGTCGCCGGGGAAGGCGTCCAACTGCGCCCGCGCCACCTCGCGCGCTTCCTCGACATAGCCGGAGTTGCGCGCCGGCTGGCCGCAGCAGCTCTGCCCCTCCGGAAACACCACGGTCACGCCGGCGTGGCGCAGCAGGTCCATGCCGGCCAACCCGGCCTCGGGGTACAGCATGTCCACCAGACAGGTGCCGAAGAAATAGACCGTGTCTGGCCGGGCCGCCGGGGTCGCGGCGGCGGCCGTATTTGTGGCGGCCAGGTTTGTGGTGGTCAAAAGCCCGTTCCTCCCAGGATGCTGCCCCTGGACGCGGCTTGCCTTCGCCCTGGGGAAATTGCCGGCGCCATATTTTACCAGCGGCCTGTTTTGGTCAAATCATTTTACCAAAGGGGCCGGCGGTGGCCGCCCCTCCGGTGCAAGGGAAGGCCAAATCATTCAGCGGCTTAATCCCGGCGGCCCTGGCCGGCCTTGTCCCCTAGGCGGATTGGCCGACACGTAGCCGGGTTAACCAAGACCTTGGATTAGGGCCATCTTTTCCGTTTGCGCCCGCCCTGCGCGCGGGTTATCCATCATTATGTCCATGGTACAGTAAATTGACCAAGGAGACATCAACCCGGGCGATACCCGGGGCGCCTGAATAGCGCGCCTGACCGATACCAGCCGCGTGGGGAGGACGACAGAACGCCGGCGGGCACCGGCGGCATCCCCAACCCGCGCCGCCTTACGCGTTCCGCCTGGTTTCGACACGACAACAAATAGGGGGGAAGGCCATGCAGCCTTGGGTCCAGGTCTATGACCCGTTTGGGAACATGGTGGTGTCCGCGCTGGTCGCGGTGCTGCCCATCGTCTTCTTTTTCGTGGCGCTGGCCGTGCTGCGGCTGAAGGGCTACGTCGCCGGCACGCTGACCGTGCTGCTGGCCCTGATCATCGCCATCGCGGCCTATGGCATGCCGGCGTCCTCGGCCATCGCCGCCGTGGTCTACGGCTTCTTCTACGGCCTGTGGCCCATCGCCTGGATCATCGTGGCGGCCGTTTTCCTGTACAAGATCACGGTGAAGACGGGGCAGTTCGACATCATCCGCGCCAGCGTCATCTCCATCACCGAGGACCAGCGGCTGCAGATGCTGATGGTGGGCTTCGCCTTCGGCGCCTTCCTGGAGGGGGCGGCCGGCTTCGGCGCGCCGGTGGCCATCACCGCCGCCATCCTGGCCGGCCTGGGCTTCAACCCGCTCTACGCCGCCGGCCTCTGCCTCATCGCCAACACGGCACCCGTCGCCTTCGGCGCCATGGGCACGCCCATCATCGTCGGCGCCCAGGTGTCGGGCCTGGACGTCTACAAGGTGGCGGGCATGACCGGGCGGCAGCTGCCGGCCCTGTCGGTGTTCGTGCCCTTCTGGCTGGTCTTCATCATGGACGGGGCCAAGGGCGTGAAGGAAACCTGGCCCGCCATCCTGGTGACGGGGCTCAGCTTCGCCATCAGCCAGTACTTCACCTCCAACTACATCGGGGCCGAGCTGCCGGACATCATCTCCGCCCTCATCAGCCTGCTGTGCCTGACGGTGTTCCTGAAGTTCTGGAAGCCCAAGACCATCTTCCGCTTCAAGGATCAGGAGACGGCGGAGGAGCGCGGCGCGCACGCCTATACCGGCGGCCAGATCCTGAAGGCGTGGTCGCCCTTCCTCATCCTCACCGTCATCGTGACGATCTGGAGCCTGAAGCCCTTCAAGGCCCTGTTCGCCAAGGGCGGCACCCTGGTGGACACCGTGTTCCTGTTCGACGTGCCCAGCCTGCACAACGCCGTGACCAAGGTGGCCCCCATCGTCAAGGCCGCCACCCCCTACGCTGCGCAGTACAAGCTGGACCTGCTGGCCGCCACCGGCACCGCCATCCTCATCTCCGCCATCCTCAGCATGATCGTGCTGCGCTATGCCCCGGGCAAGGCGCTGGCCACGTTCGGGGAGACGCTGGCGGAGCTGAAATGGCCCATGTACACCATCGGCGCCGTGCTGGCCTTCGCCTACATCGCCAACTATTCCGGCCTGTCCTCCACGCTCGCGCTGACCTTGGCGGAGGCGGGTAAGGGCTTCCCCTTCTTCTCCCCCATCCTGGGCTGGCTGGGCGTGTTCCTGACCGGGTCGGACACATCAAGCAACGCCCTGTTTGGTGCACTGCAGGCCACGACGGCGCAGCAGCTGGGCGTGTCCGACCTGCTGCTGGTGGCCGCGAACAGTTCCGGCGGCGTCACGGGCAAGATGATCTCCCCGCAAAGCATCGCGGTGGCCTGCGCCGCTGTGGGCCTGGTGGGCAGCGAGTCCAACCTGCTGCGCTTCACGCTGAAGCACAGCCTCTTCTTCGTCTGCATCGTGGGTGTGATCACCCTGCTGCAGGCCTACGTCTTCACCGGCATGATTCCGCAGTAATACCAGCGGCACGAGATGGTGACTCGCGCCGCTGTAGGCCCCGACCGGGGCCGCCGGAGCGAGCACCGCAGGGCGCAGCGAGGACAAGCCTAGGCGGACGGATGTCCGCCGCCCGGCGCGTGAGGGTGCATTTGAACGGTCACGTTCAAATGCCGCGCGTATAAGTCCGTATTATCCCCGTACCCTCCTGGCCCCGGCGGGCGACCGCCGGGGTTTTTCTTTGAATCAGTCCGTGATTTCATGGGCAAAGGTATAACGACCCAGAAGCCGGCCGAGCGCCTGCCTATCACCCTGGGCCCGGATCCGGGCCAGCAGGCCGCGATCCGGATCCAGCACGACGTCGACCTCGATATGGTCCAGGCCCGCGGTCTTGCCCTCCTGCCGGACGACGTCGGCGATCTCGTACCCCACCAGGGTCGGCTTGAAGACCTTGCCGACGCTGGTCAGTGGCAGGGCGTCCAGGACGCGCACCGCCTTGGGCCAGGCGGCCCGTTCCGGAATGAGGGCGCAGGCGTGGGCCAGCAGTTCCTCGCTGGTGGCGGTCGCGGTGGTGCGCAGCTGGACATAGGCCACGGGCAGCTCACCGGCGTGCGCGTCGGGCCGGCCCACCGCCGCCGTCATCGCCACCGCCGGATGCGCGGCCAGGGCCTCCTGGATCACGCCGGGGTCGATGTTGTGGCCGCCCCGGATGATCAGTTCCTTGCGGCGGCCGGTCAGCCAGAAATAGCCGTCGGCATCCTGCCGGCCCAGATCCCCGGTGTTCAGCCAGCGCTCACCGGCGATGGCCAGCCAGGTGCCGCCCTCCCGGGCGGGGTCGGTATAGCCCTCGAAGACATTGGGGCCGTTCAGCGCGATGATCCCAACCTCACCCACGGCGGCATCGCGGACGTAACCGCCCTGGTCGTCCAGGATGACCGCCTTCATCCGCTGATAGGGCAGGCGCAAGCCGATGGAGCCGACGCGGCGTTCCCCGGCCGGCGGATTGACGCTGGAGGTGCAGGCCCCCTCCGTCAGGCCATAGCCTTCCAGGATGCGCACGCCCGTCGCCTGCTCGAAACGGCGGAACAGCTCGACCGGCATGGGCGCGGCCCCGCACATGCCGAGTTCCAGGCTGGACAGGTCATGCCCCTCCACCGGCTGTTCCAGCAGCGTCGAATAGACGGTCGGCACACCGGAGAAGAAGGCGATGCGGTGCCGCTCCACGATCTCCCAGAAGTGGCGCAGCACGCCCTCGCCGCGATAGCCTTGGGGCGTGCCGATGACGACATGCCCGCCGCGCCCCAGCGGCGCCAGCCCCGTCACCAGCTGTCCGTTGACGTGGAACAGGGGTAGCCCGCAGAAGAACACCGGCTGCGCCGCGGTCCCGCCCAGCACCTGGTTCATGGCCCAGCTGTCGAACACCTCGCTGTGATGGGTACGCCGGGCGATCTTGGGAAGGCCGGTGGTGCCGCCGGTGGCGAAGTAGGAGGCGATGTCCGTGGCGGCGGGGGCGGCGAAGGTCAGCCGTCCGCCCTCGTGGCGCTTCAGTGCGCGCGTCATGTCCTGGACGGGCACATCCAGGCGGGTGGCGCGCCGCCGCCGGGCCGCCAGCACCCGGGCGATGGGCGCCAGGGGGGAGCGCAGATAGCGCAGGGGATCGACGGTCAGGATCTGGCGCACTGAGGGCGCCTCCACCAGGGCTGCGCAGGCCTTTTCCCAGAGGGCGCTGCCCGGCGCCGGGCCCAGGGTGACCAGCAGCCTGGCGTCCGCCGCCCGCAGCAGCGCGGCGATCTGGTCGGCCTCCAGCAGGGGGTTGATGGGGAAGGCGATGCCCGCTGTCTCCGCCCCCCAGATGGCCAGGTGGGTTTCGATCAGGTTGGGCAGCAGGATGGCCACGGTGTCGCCCCGGCCTATGTCTAGGTGGCGGAACATGTGGGCGGCCTGGGTGATCCGGGCCAGCAGCGCGCGATGGGTCAGGGTGTACGGCCGCGCCTGGTCCCGGCTGCGCAGGAAAAAGGACAAGGCGGGCGCATCGGGGTTCAAGGCGGCGCCGGTGGCGATCATCTCATAGCTGTTCGCCGGCAGGTTCCGCTGGGCCAGCGGGACCGCCTCGATACGCTCGATATCGGCCAGGCAGGAAATCCCCATGCTCATGCGTTAAACCTTCATCCGTGGGTGGACATCATCGGGCGATGGACCAACGCCGTCGTTATGACGGCCCAGGCTTGACTTTTGACAGCCTATCCATACACGGAAAAGAGGAATGTTCGGCTGGCTCGGCGCTTCGGGCGAGCGCGGCTATTGATTGGGGGGAACCATGACAGCGGCATTGGACGTGATCGCCGTCCGGGGGGCGGGCGCTGGACTTGGGGGCCGGGCGTTGCGCTGGAGCATGAGGCTGCTGGTCGCGGCCACCTGGGTCAGCGGCGCCATCTTCGGCGCCTACATCCTGGCCTTCTTCGGCGGCACCGCGGTCAACGGCACGGCCGCCCGGTGGAATGAGTCGCTGCCGGCCCTGCACGATGCTGGTGCACCGGTGGCCACGGCCGCCATCGGCGCGCATTTCATCGCCGGCGGCATCCTGCTGTTGCTGGGCCCCATCCAGCTGATGGGTCGTGTCCGGCGCGCGGTGCCGGGGCTGCACCGCTGGCTGGGGCGGCTGTACGTGACGTGCGCCGGTTTCGCCGGGCTGGGCGGCCTGGCCTACGTCCTCACCACCGGTACGCTCGGCGGCACGATGATGAACTTGGGCTTCGGCACCTACGGCGCGCTGATGTCGCTGGCGGCGGTGCTGGCCTACGCGCATGCCCGTGCCCACCGGTATGACCAGCACCGCGCCTGGGCCATCCGCCTGTTCGCGCTGACGGTCGGTTCCTGGTTGTACCGCATCGAATACGGCTTCTGGTTCCTGACCATGGGCCGGCTGGGCCACACCAGCCATTTCACCGGCTGGTTCGACGCGGTGATGGTGTTCTTCTTCTACGTGCCCAACCTGGCGGTGGCCGAACTGGCCATCCGCTCCTATCGCGCCCAGTCCAATAACGGGTCCCCGGCCAACGGGTCACGGGCCAACGGGCCGCTGGCCTACGCCGCCACCGTCGTGCTCCTGGCGACGGCGGCTTTCGTGATCGTCGCCACCTGCTCCTTCACCGCCGATTATTGGTGGCCCAGCATCGTGGCCGGCATCACCGGCGCACCCCTCTGATGGCGCGCCGTGCGGTAAGCGCTTCACAGGGGCGTGTCGGAATCCCCGGCCAGCAGGCGGGGATACAGCTCCTTGAAGGCGAAGCCGTCGCTCTTGCCGCCCTCCTTGCGCTTGAAGCGCAGTACGACGTCGAAGCGGTCCTCCGGCCAGGCGGTGGGCGGCTTGCCCCGGCGGACGGGCAGCAGGGGAATGATGCTCTCCACGATGGCCTGATGCTCCCAGCACACCAGCACCACCCCGGACAGGGTCAGCAGCTCCTTGACCAGCGTCGCCTCCTGCCCCTTGCCATAGGTGGTGTTGGGCACTTCCAGCCCCAGGCGCGCCGCCAGGGGCGAGGCCGTCTCGAACGGCCGCTTGCTGGGCCCCTTGTTGACCGTGGTCCCTGGTGTCGCCGCATACACCGCCGCCGGCTTGGCATAGGTGCTGCCCTCCAGCCCCGCCCCGAACAACGCCGCCCAGGCCCCCGCCCGCTGCCAACCGCGGATGACCAGGGATTCCTTGTCCTTGGTTCCGTCCAGGGTCAGACCGGGCCCAGGCCAGCTGCCCTCGGGCTTTTCGGCATGGCGGATGAAGTACAGCGTCAGCTTGCTCATGAGGGGCCCTCCGGTTGGTTTCGCCCATTACACGGGCAAAATCCCAGGATGACAATACCAGAGGTAGAGGATTCGACTTTGACGTCTACGGCACCGCCGCCCGCTCCCCACCGCCGCGCTTGGCCTCCTGCAGGTCGCGCACCTCGTCCATCACCGTGTCTCGGCCGGCGGCGAAGTCGGGGAAACGCCAGCCCACTTCCTGTTCCGGGCTGAGGTCGCCGGCGGCGACGCCGAAGGCGTAGTTCAGCCAGAAGCACCGCGTGATGTCGTGGCAGCCGTGCACCCAGTCGTGCATGCCGGTGGCATAGCCCACGGTGGTGTTGGTGTTGCGCAGCACCAGGGGCGCGCCCGTCTCACCCCAGAAGGTGTCGCGGTCGCCCACGCGTTGGCCGATGATGTGGGCGTGGGCGCCGGCGTAGTACTTGGCGCGGGCCAGGGTGACGATGGCGGCGGAGAAGGTGGCGTTGCCGGTCAGCAGCCACAGGGTCCCGTCCGGGGCCAGCAGCGTGGGCAGGCGGCGGGTGAAATCCACCGTCTTGGTGTAGTCGCCGCCGCCGTCATAGCGCAGGTCGATGACCATCCAGCGCCAGCCGCCCGGCGGCGCGCTGGCGGCCACGGCCTCCAGCTGCCGGGTCAGGGGCCCCTTGTCATCGTCCATCACGGCGTTCAGGCGCAGGTACAGGCCCTGGTGGTCCAGCGGGCGGGTCTCCAGGCTGGCCGTCTTGCCGCCATAGAGGTGGGTGAAGGCGGCGGCCTGCGGCAGCCAGCGCAGGCTGTCGGCGCTGGCCATGGGGCCGGCCTCCAGGGACGTCTGCATCGTCCCGCCCGCCTCATCCGCCAGGGTCAGCGCCAGGTGGCGGCCGTCCGTCTCCGGCCAGATGGCGCGCAGCAGGGCAGGGCAGACCAGCAGGTTGATGCCCTGGGCCCGCGCATGCTCGTCAGTGCCGGTCAGATAGGGTCGCACGGCGGCGGGGATGTCGTCCGCGGGGTGCCCGTCGATGGCCACCACCCGGCGACCCAGCAGGCCCGCCTGGGCATCGGCGGCGCCGATGACGTACAGGCCGTCGTCGAACCAGGCCAGGCGCACCGGCGCCACGCCGTACTCCGCGTATTTGGGGAACAGTTGCACGGCGGTGTGGCCGTTGCCGGCCAGGGCCACCAGCCGCGCCACCTCCATCACGAAGGTGGGGGCGTCCATCTCGCCCACGCGGGCGCGCAGGTCCGCCACCCCCTGTGTGAAGGCGGCCCGCCCCTCCGCCGTGAAGCTGCGGTCCAGGTCCAGCAGCACCAGCAAATCGTCCAGGTCCTGGCCGCGCGCGTCGGCGATGCTGGTGGGTGAGGGCTTGGGCGCCAGGGTGACGGATGGGCTGAAGCGGGCGCGCAGGGCCGTGCCCACCAGCCATTCCGCCCTGAACCACAGCGCCGCCGCGGCGACGGCCAACACGATGACGGCGATCACGAGCCGTTTGTACGACATGAGTTTTTTCCCCCTTGTTCTGTCGGGGGCGCTTACTCAAACACCGTGCCAGTTTGGTTAATCATTATTTATCAATAGGTTGTCGAAAGCGAGCGCGGAAGCGATGGCGGTTACCTTCAAAAAGTGAGCGCTGGCACCAATCGAGAGCCGTTCTCGCCACCCTATTTGTCGGCGGCCACGATATCTCCGCCGGCGATGCGGCGCAGTGAGGCTTCCAGCCGGGCATCGGCGCGGGAGATTTCCACCAGGGCGTCGCGGATGAAGTTGATGTGCGCCTCGGCGGCCGCGCGCGCCGCCGCCGGATCGCCCTTCATGATCGCCTCATAGAGGGCGCGGTGTTGGCTCAGCAGCAGCTGGCGCACGCCCGTGCGCTGGTACAGCTTGGCGCGGTTGAAGAAGACATCCTGGCGCAGCATTTCGGCCAGGGCGCGCATGATGTGCAGGATCACGACGTTATGAGTGGCCTCATAGACCGCCAGGTGGAACTCCGCATCGGCGTCCGCTTCTTCTTTCGCCTCGTCATGGCCGTGGGCAGCCTCCATGGCCTCGAACCGGGCCTGGATCTGGGCGCGGTCCACGTCGGTGGCGCGCAGGGCGGCGTAGTAGGCGGCGGCCCCCTCCACCTCCGTCCTGAATTCCAGGTAATCCAGAGTGGTCTCGGGCCGGGCGGCCAGGACGGCGTGCAGCGGCTCGGTAAAGGTGGGGCCCAGCAAGGGGGCGACGAAGGTGGCGCCGCCCCGGCCGCTGCGCAACAGGCCGCGCTGCTCCAGCTTCTCCAGCGCCTCGCGCAGCGAGGGGCGGGAGACGTTGAAGCGCACGGCCAGCTCCCGCTCCGGCACCAGCTTCTCGCCGGGGCGCAGGCTGCCTTCCACGATCAGCTGTTCCAGATGCTCGGCGATGGTGTCGGCCAGCTTGGCCGGCCGGATGCTGTCCTTCATGGGGTCCCGTCAGCGTTTCCTCTGCCCCACCGTCTCCGGTCGCCTGCTTTCGGCGGCGGCGGCGGCGCGGTGGTGCGGTCAAAATAATTGACCAGTGGCGCCTTGCGGCGCAACGGAAATGACGGGCCGGGGAGATCAGCGCAGCAGGGTGAAGTCCACCGGCATGGTCCAATCCAGGGGCTTGTCGTCGGGGGCGGGGGGCAACGGGTCGGCCCGCCGCACCGTGGCCACCGCCTCCTCATCCAGCAGGGCGAAGCCGGAGCCGCGCTCCAGCGTCACGCTCAGCACATGGCCCGTCCGGTCGAGGGTGAAGTGCACCAAGGCGGTGCCCACCTGGTGGCGCTGCCGCGCCTGCGCGGGATAGCGCAGATAGCGGTAAAGATGCGCCATCAGCCGGCCCTCATAGCTATCGGGGCCCTTGCTGGCCGGTGCCGGCGGGGCGGGCGGCGCCTCCGGCGCCGGGGTGGACGTCTGCACCGCCGTGCTGGGCGGCGGCGGCTCGGGTTGCGGCGTCGCAATCGGGGCGGCTTGCGGCGGCACCGGCGGGGGTGGCGGCAGGGGAATGGGCTTCACCGCAACCGGCTTGGGCGGCGGCGGCTTGGGCGTGGGTTGGGGCGTGGGTTTTGGCGGCTCCGGCTTCGGGGGTTCGGGCTTGGGCGGTGCGGGTGGCGGTGGCGCCGGGGGGGGCGGCAGGTCGATCTGCAGCGGCGGCGGAGGGGGCGGCGGTTCCAGGGTGGAGCGTGCCATCAGCCAGGGCAGGGCCAGGGCATGGGCGGCCAGCACCAGGGCCAAACTGCCGCCCCAGACCAGGCGTCCGCGCCTGTCCCCACCAGGCCTGTCCTCGCCAGGAAGATCGCCGCCGTCCTTGTTCATCGATGCCATCGCCATGGCGTCACGGGGCCCCGCCGCCGTCCAGCCCCACCAGCGAGACCTTCAGGTATCCCGCCGTGCGCAGGCTGTTCATCACCGCCGTCAGGTCGCCGTAGGAAACGACGCGGTCGGCGCTGAGGGTGATGCGCTGGTCCTTGTCACCGCCGGCAGCACTGTCCAGGGCGGCGGCCAGGCCGTCGCGCGTCACGTCGGCGCCGTTGATCGCCAGGGTCAGGTCGGCGCGGATGGTCAAGGTCACGGGCTTTTCCGGGTGCGGCCGGGGCGGCGCGTTGGAGGAGGGCAGGTCCACCGGCACGTCCACGGTGGCCAGGGGGGCCGCCACCATGAAGATGATCAGCAGCACCAGCATCACGTCGATGAAGGGCGTGACGTTGATCTCGTGGGTTTCGGCCAGCTCATCGCCGCCGTGGGAAAGACGGGCAGCCATCCGGGTCACTCCGCCGCGCGGCTGCGGACCTGGGCCACGCCCGCCTGCGCGCGGTCCAGGTCGCGGCTGACCAGGCGCAGCACGCCGGCCGACACGTCGGCCAGCAGCACGCGGTAGCCATCCACCTTGCGGGCGAAGACGTTGTAGACCACCACCGCCGGGATGGCGGCCACCAGGCCGGTGGCGGTGGCCAGCAGCGCCTCGGCGATGCCGGGTGCGACCACGGCCAGGCTGGTGGTCTGGGTCTTCGAGATGCCGATGAAGCTGTTCATGATGCCCCAGACGGTGCCGAACAGGCCGACGAAGGGGGCGGTGGCGCCGATGGTGGCCAGCACGCCGGTGCCGCGCACGATGGCCCGCCGGGCCTTGGCCTCCAGCCGTTCCAGCCGCAGCACGACGCGTTCCTTCACCCCCTCGGCCGGCAGGCCGTCGGACAGCGCGCGCTCTGCCGACGCGGCGCGGGCGAAGGCCAGGGCCAGGGCGTCGGCCTCACCCGTCAGCTGGCTGGCCGCGACATCCAGGGACGGGGCGTCGTCCAGCGTGTCCAGCGAGCCCTGCAGGCGGCCGCGTGCGGCGCGCAGCTCCAGCCCCTTGGCCAGCAGGATGGTCCAGGTGACGACGGAGGCCGCCAGCAGGCCCAGGATGACGGCCTTCACCACGCCGTCGGCGTTCAGGAACATGCCCATGGCCGACAGGTCGTGCGGCACGGCGGCGGCGGTGCGGGCCGCCCCCTCCTGCGCCCAGGCGTTGGTCGCCCCCAAGCTCAATGCCGCCGTCAAGCTGGCGGCGGCCGTCTGCTTCAGCAACTTGGTAGCCATGATGGTCGTGCCCCTCTTTGACATCGGTGCGTCCTTGGCCTGACGCGTCGTGTGACGGTTGATGGCGGTCATTCCGCGGCGGATTGCAGGATGGCGGCGGCGCGGGCGGCACCGGCCTTGCGGTTCCGGCGCTTGATCCACCACATGGACGTGCCGGTGATGGCGAACAGGGTGGGCAGCAGGCCGCTCAGCGCCACCAGGACGCGGTAGATGGGGCCCAGCCCCTCGCCCTCGTGCAGGGGGCGCATCCAGCCGGTGACCTTGTTGCCGGCGGCCTGGGCGCTGGGGTCGCGCACCTCCACCACCTGGCGGGCCCAGGGGTCCACCATCAGGGTGACGGCGCTGGGGGCATCGCCGCCCGGGGGCGCCAGCACCACGCGGATGGCCTGGTCGGGGCTCTGCGGCAGGCTGGCGCCGCGCAGGGCCAGGCCGGGGCGGGGCGCTGCCGCCAGGGCGATGGCCACGGCCTCATCCACGCCGGCGGGGTCCACGCCGTCGCGCGGCGTCACCTTGGGCAGGGCGAAGCCCTGGGTCTGCGCCGCCATGGGCAGCACCGCGCCGACGCCGGCGGCGATGCTCTGGGGGAAGGCGATGGCCACGCCGGTGAAACTGACCACCAGGAAGACGGCCAAGCCCCAGATGCCGGCGGCGCCATGCAGCTCGCGATGGAAGCGGGCGCCCTTGGCCGCCTTGCGCACGATGAAGGACTGGCGCCACTGCCCGGGCCGGGGCCACCACAGCACCAGGCCGGTGACGCCCAGCGCCGTCATGATGACGCCCAGGTATCCCACCAGGTCGCGGCCGCTGCGGTCCTGGATCAGCAGGTTGCCATGCAGGCGATGGATCCAGCCGATGGTGGCGTCCAGGCCCGGGGTGCTGACCACCGCCAGGGTGACCGGGTCGATGTGCACGCTGATGCCGGGCATGCCGCCGCCTTGCGGGCGGGCGCCACCCTGGCCGTGGGCATGCTCCCCACCCTGCGGCATGCGGCGCTGCGCCTGGAAGCGCACGGTGGCGGTTCCGCCCGGCGCGGCTGGGGCGGCGTAGCTGGCGGGCTTGGCGCCCGCAGGCGCCACGGCGGCGGCGGCGGCCACCACCTCGGCCACGCCATGCGGTGCCGCATCGGCGGGCGCTGCCGGCAATGATGGGGTGAACACGGCGCGCAACTCGGGCTCGATCACCAGCACGGTGCCCGACAGGCCCAGCGCCAACAGGGGCAGGCCCAGGATCAGGCCCACCCAAAGGTGCAGGAAGCGCAGCGTCTTCATCATGGCGTCAGGCCTCCGCCCAGCGGCGCAGCAGGTTATGATAGATGCCGGTCAGCCGCACCACGGCGGGCTGGCCGGCGGCCTCCCGGTTCAGGTCCTGGATGGTCGTGTCCAGGTCGAACAGCAGGGTGCGTTCGCCGTCGTCGCGCACCATGCTCTGCATCCAGAAGAACGAGGCGATGCGGGCACCCCGGGTCACCGGGGCCACGCGGTGCAGGCTGGTGGATGGGTACAGCACCATGTCGCCGGCCGGCAGCTTCACCTCATGCTCGCCATAGGTGTCCTCCACCAGCAGCTCACCGCCGTCGTATTCCTCGGGATCGGCCAGGAACAGGGTGGCGGACAGGTCGGTGCGCACGCGGTGCGGCGTGCCGGGAATCTGGCGGATGGCGTTGTCCACGTGGATGCCGAACGACTGGCCGCCGGCGTAGCGGTTGAACAGCGGCGGGAAGACCTTCAGCGGCAGGGCGGCCGACAGGAACAGCGCATTATTTTCCAGCGTCGCCAGGATCAGGTCGCCCATGGCCTGGGCCGCCGGATGGTCGGCCGGGATCTGGGCGTTGTTCTTGGCCATGGCCGACTGGTGGCCGGCCGTCACGCGGCCGTCCACCCAATCGGCGGTTTCCATCCGCTGGCGGCACCAGGCGACCTGCTCCTGGGTCAGGACGCCGGGAATGTGAAGAAGCATGGGTGCCGCCTTGGATGGTCTGGGGTTGGGATGGTCTGGGGTTGACGGGTGGATCAGAAGGCGAAGTTGGCGGTGAACTGGACCGTGCGGCCCTCGCCCGGGACCAGATGGGCCGGATGGATCTGGTCGACGTAGTCGCGGTCGGTCAGGTTGATGATGTTGGCCTGGATGCTGATCTGTTCCGTGATGTCGTACTTGGCCATGGCGTTGAAGGTGACATAGCCGGGCACGGTGTTGATCAGGTTGGTGGCCGCCACCGGGCTGGAGCTGCCGATGCGCTGCGACACCGCGTTGGCGCCGCCGCCGATCTGCAACTGGTGCGTCACCTGATAGGTGGTCCACAGGTTGAAGGTGTGGTGCGGCACGTTGGGCAGACCGCGGCCCACCTGGCTGAAGGTGGTGGACTTGATGACCCGGCCGTCCATGTAGGCGTAGCTGGTGCTGACCTGCCAGTCCTCGGTGATGTGGCCCGTCACCTCCAGCTCCACACCCTTCACCTTCTGGTCGCCGCCCAGCACGTTCAGGGCGGAGTTGTTGGGGTCGGTGACGCGGGCGTTGTCCTTTTCCGTCTGGAACAGGGCGGTGCGCACGCTCAGCGCGTCATGCAGCAGGTCGATCTTGCCGCCGACCTCATAGGTCTTGTTGCTTTCCGGATCCAGGTTGGCCGTGGCGGCGGACAGCGACAACTGCTCGGCCGACGGGTTGAACGAGGTGCCGAAGCTGGCGTAGAGGCTGCTTTCCGGCGTGGGCTTGAACACCAGCGAGGCGCGGCCGGACGGCAGGCTATCGGTGCGGGAGAAGGCGGCGGCCGGGGCCACGGTCTGCTTGTAGTCCGTGTCCAGGTGGTCGTAACGGAAACCGCCGACCAGCGACCACTGCTCGTTGAACTTCATGGTGTCGACGGCGAACACCGCCACCGTATCGACCGTGGTGCTGACGCGGGACGAGATGGTGCCCACGCCGGCGAAGGTCTGGTACTCGTTGGGGTTCAGCAGGGTGGTGGTGGGAACGCCGGTCCACGCGGTGCGCGTCGGGTCCGACGTTTCGCGCGACAGTTCCACGCCCGTCACCAGATGGTGTTCCAGGAAGCCGGTGTTGAACCGGGCGGAGGCCGTGGCCTGGTCGTCCAGGGTGGTTTCCACGCTGCGCACGGTGATGGCGTTGCGCTTGATGGCCACGCCCGACAGCGGCCCGACGGTGGCTGGCGTCACGTTGGCGTTCACCAGCTGCGGCTCGGTGATGCGGACGTTGCGGTAGTAGTTGCCGTAACGGAACTGGTTTTCCAGGGTGATGCCGGACGTCAGGTCGTGCTGCACGTCGGCGGTTACGACATTGGCGTCGGTCTTCAGGTAGTCGCTGTGGAAGCCGTAGTAGGTGCGGTAGTCCACCGGCGCCGGCTGGCCCAGCAGGAAAGGGATGCCATAGTCCGGCCGGTCGTTTTCCGACTGGTGCAGATAGCTGATGGTGACGCGGGTGGGCGTGCCGATGCCGAAGGCGACGGAGGGTGCGAAGCCATAGCGCTCGTTCTTGGCGCCGTCGCGCCCCTCGACGAAGCTGCTGGTGCCCATGGCGTTCAGGCGCACGGCGGTGGTGGCGTCGATGGCGCGGTCCACGTCGGCGGTCAGGCGCTTCATGCCGTCGGTGCCCAGGGTGGCGGTGCCGGCGGTGATGGCCTCCAGCGTGGGCGTCTTGCTCACCTGGTTGATGGTGCCGCCGGTGGAGCCGCGCCCGAACATGGCGCTGTCCGGGCCCTTCAGCACCTCGGCCGACTGATAGTTGAAGCTGTCGCGGTAATAGCTGCCGAAGTCGCGCAGGCCATCCAGGAAGATGTCCGACCGGGCGCTGAAGCCGCGCAGGGTCAGGCTGTCGCCCTGGGCGCCGCCTTCACCGGCCGCCAGGCTGATGCCGGCCACGTTGCGCAGGGCGTCGCGCAGGGTGGTGACGCCCTGGTCCTTCATCTCCTGGCCGGAGATGACGGTGACCGATTGCGGCGTGTCCAGCAGCTTTTCCGTCAGTTTGACGTTGGACGACCGCTCGGTGCGGTAGTCTTGCGCCGGGGCGGCGTCCTGGTCCTGCACCGACAGGGTGGGCAACTGGCCCGTGCCGCCCTGGGTGGCGGGCGCCGTCGCCGTCTGGGCCTGCGCGCCCAGGGAAAGCAGGGCGCCACCGGCCAGGCCCACGCTCGCAAGGCCCAGGGCGGTACGCGCCAGCGCGCGGGGCGCCTTGGCCCGGCTGGCGATGATGATGTTGCGGTTGCTCGACATGACGGTCCCCACCTTGATGCCACGCTATGTGGTTGGCTCCCCGCGCGGATCCCGGCTATCGAGCTCCGCGGTTATACCCCTTGTTAAGATTGCGAGCGACTCTTATTTGCCGGTTCGGTGCCTGTCAACGGCGACATGAGACTGATTATCAGAATCCATCGCAGAAAATCCGCATGGCTGCGTTGCGGTGCATCAAAATGGGAGCTGCTGATAGTGGGCCTGACACGCACCCCGGCCTCCAGCGCCGCCCTGCTGCTGAACCTTGAGGGCCTGGCCACCATGGGCATCGCCTGGGTGGCCTTCCATGAGAACATCGACCGCCGTCTCCTGGCGGGTGCACTGGCCATACTGGCGGGTGCGCTGCTGCTGTCCTGGCGGGGCGGGCCGGCGGGCGTCGGCTGGGGCGCGCTCGCCGTCGCCGGGGCGTGCCTGGCCTGGGGAGTCGACAACAACCTGACCCGCCGGCTCAGTTCAGCGGACCCCGTCCAGATCGCCATGACAAAGGGGCTGGTGGCGGGCAGCGTCAATCTGGTCCTGGCCCTGTCCCAGGGGGCGGCGCTACCGTCCGTCGGCGTCACCGCCGCCACCGCCGTGGTGGGCTTCTTCGGCTACGGTCTCAGCCTGGTGCTGTTCGTCCTGGGCCTGCGCCACCTGGGCACGGCCCGTACTGGCGCCTACTTTTCCATGGCGCCCTTCATCGGTGCCGTATTGGCCTTGATGCTGTTCGACGAACCGATGACGTGGCGTCTGCTGGCCGCGGCCATCCTCATGGGGATAGGACTCTACCTGCACTTAATCGAGCACCACGAGCATGAGCATGCCCATGAGGAAATGGTGCACGAGCATGTCCATGTGCACGACGAGCACCACCAGCATGCCATGAACCCGGCACGCCCTTAGGGGAACCGCACTCCCATGTGCACCGGCACGTCCCCATGGTGCATCGGCACCCCCATTATCCCGACCTGCACCACCGTCACCCCCATCCGGAGTCCTGAGCGGCACCATTCGGACGAGGTCAGGCCATGCCAGTCAACCGGAACGCCAGGCCGGCGAGGGAGCAGGCGGCCAGCACCGGGATCATCCCGACCTTGAGCCGGAACACCGCGACGACGGCTGCGACGGTCAGCGACAAAGCGGCCACGTTAACGCTGGCCAGCGCCGGGATTTCCAGCACCAGGCCGAACGCCTTGAGGTCCGTCACCTCCCGGAACAGGGCGTGCAGGGCGAACCAGACCGCCAGGTTGAGGATCACGCCCACCACGGCGGCGGTGATGGCCGTCAGGGTGGCGGAGACGGCGCGATTGCCGCGCAGCTTCTCGATGAAGGGCGCCCCCAGGAAAATCCACAGGAAGCAGGGCACGAAGGTCACCCAGGTGGTCAGCACCGCCGCCAGGGTGCCGGCCACCAGCGGCGGCAGGGCGCCGGGCGCGCGGAACGCCGCCAGGAAGCCGACGAATTCCAGCACCATGATCAGCGGGCCAGGTGTCGTCTCCGCCATGCCCAACCCGTCCAGCATCTCGCCCGGCGCCAGCCAGTGATAGGTGTCCACCGCCTGCTGGGCGACGTAGGCCAGGGCGGCGTAGGCGCCGCCGAAGGTGACGATCGCCATCTGCGAGAAGAAGATGCCGATGCGGCTGAACACGTCGTCCGGCCCCAGCAGCAGGACCAACGCCGCGACGGGAACCAGCCACAGCACCAGGCAGATCCCGGAAATCCGCAGCGACCAGGACAAGGAGGGGTGGGCATGGGCCGGCATCTCCTCGCCCAAGGCCGTCTCCCGGTCCGGCACCACCGTGCCGCCAGCGGCACCATGGCCTTTCCCGCCGGTGAATGCCGGATGCCCGGCCTTGCCGCCGGCGTAGCCGATGAGGCCCGCCGCCAGCACGATGATGGGGAACGGCACCTGGCCCACGAAGATGGCCAGGAAGGACATCGCCGCCAGCAGCACCATGGCCCGATTCCTCAGGGCCCGTGATCCCACGCGTATTACCGCCTGCAGCACCACGGCCAGCACGGCCGACTTCAGGCCGAAGAACAGGCCGGCGACGGCGTCGGCCGACCCCAGCAGGACATAGATCCAACTCAACACCAGGATGGACAGGAAGCCCGGCAGCACGAACAGCGTGCCGGCGACCAGGCCGCCCCGCGTCTTGTGCAGCAGCCAGCCGATGTAGACGGCCAGCTGCTGGGCCTCCGGACCCGGCAGCAGCATGCAGTAGTTGAGGGCGTGCAGGAACCGCTCCTCGCCGATCCACCGCTTCTCCTCCACCACGATGCGATGCATCACCGCGATCTGCCCTGCAGGGCCGCCGAAGCTTAGCGCGGCGACGCGGGCCCAGACCTTGATGGCCTCGCCGAAGGAGATGCCGTGCGCCGGCACATCGGCAGAGGAATGGAGGGCGACGTCGGCCATGGCGTCAACTTCCCTTCTTGCGGAAAAAGCCCAGCAGGTCGTCGAACACGGCCACGCCTCGCGCCAGGCGTTCCTCATCGTCCCTGGCACCCATGCAGATGCCGGCGATCAGCACGCCGATGCCGTCGGCATACAGGCGTCTTAGGAATTAATGCAACACATGTATCATTTTTTCGCTCGCCGCAGCCGGCCCGTATCAGCGGCGGCGCGGCATCGCCCCCATCGGGAGTTCTGACTGTGAAATGGGTCACTCGTGCACGTCCTAAGATCGACCGCATCGCCTGTCCCTGGCTGGTCACCCGCTTCATCGACCAGCAGCAGGACAGCGGGGAAAATGGCATCGGCCACGATCTACGCCGGAACCGCCTCACCATTCGGGCGTTTCCGGCGACAGGGCGCCCGCAACGTCAAGCCGCCAATCGCAGGGCGGAGAAATAGCGCAGGGAAGGGAAGCGATGGACATCATGGATCAGAGCCGCCGGTCGTTCCTCCACGCCGGTTCCGCCGGTGCCGTCGCTGCCGCGGGCTTGGCCTTGGCGGGATGCGGGAAGGGGGCGGGCGGTGAGAAGGACGTCGGCGCGGTGGAGGATTTGATGCGCGAGCACGGCGTGCTGCGCCGGGCCCTGTTCGCCTACACGGAAGCCGCCACGGGGCTGCGCGGGGCCGCCACGGTCGATGCCGGGGCCCTGAAGCGGGCGGCGACCTTGTTCCGCACGTTCGGCGAGGATTACCACGAGCGCCTGTTGGAGGAGGCCCACATCTTCCCGGCGATCCGCAAGCTCCAGGGCCCGGTGGCGGCCTATCCCGACGTGCTGACGGCGCAGCACCAGCGCGGGCGGGAGATCACGGACTACATCCTGGGCGTGACCGGCAAGGGGGCGATTGGGAGCGCCGACCGGGAACCGATGGCCCGCGCGATGGAAACCCTGGTCCGGATGTACCGGGCCCATGCCGCGCATGAGGACACCGTGGTTTTCACGGCATGGAAACAGGCCCTGTCCGGGCACGAGCTGGACGAGATGGGGGACAAGTTCGAGGAGATCGAGCACCAGCAGTTCGGCAAGGACGGGTTTGACGACGCGGTCCACCAGATCGCGGACATCGAACAAGCCCTGGGATTGGCCGACATCGCCCGGTTCACCGCGCCGCCGCCTCTCGGCTGAAGGATCGCTTTCTAAGGCGATGCCGCTGCGTTGCAGTGTGCCGACCTCCCGGCGCCCCTTGCCCAGGGGCGCCGGTCCGCCAAGGTCAGAACCCAGTGCCCCCGATCTGGGCGGTGGAGCCACCGACGATGGTGCCGGTGGTGATGGTGCCGGCGCCGGCGCTGTTGACGATGGTGCCGCTGGTGTGTTCGTAGCCGATCAGCAGGCCGGCATAGTTCGGCGGGTCGCTGGTCAGGACGTCGCTGACACTGCCGCTGTTCACCACCGTGCCGCTGTTATTGCCGATGAGGCCGCCGACGAAGCTGAGGCCCGAGACGGTTCCGCTGCTGCGGCTGTCGGTGACCGTGCCGGCGTTGGTGCCCACCAAGCCGCCGACCGAATTGTCGGTCTGGGCGTTGACGTTGCCGGTGGCGTAGCTGTGGCTGATCAGGCCGTTGTTCCTGCCCACCAAGCCACCGATCGCCCCGCTTTCCGGGGCGTTGAAGACGTCGCCGGTGGCGTAGCTGTCGGTGATGGTGCCTTCATTGGTGCCGACCAGCCCGCCGATCTCACCATCCCGCCCGCCGGAGGAGACGGTGCCGCCGGCGTGGCTGGCGGCGACCAAGCCCAAATTCTCACCCACCAGGCCGCCCACGGCGTCACCCCGGGCGCTGCCCAGCACGGTGCCCAGGGCGTAACTGTTGGTGACCGTGCCGCTGTTGGACCCCACCAGGCCGCCCAGGCCATAGCTGCCGTAGCCGCTGTCCCTGATGGCGCCGGTGGCGTAGCTGTTGCTGACCAGTCCCAGGTTCTGCCCCACCAGCCCGCCGACATAGACGCCGGCATAGCCGGGGAAGGTGGTGACGCCCGCGACCGTGTCGCTGATGGTGCCGCTGGCGTGGCTGTCGCTGATGGTGCCGCTGTTGACGGCCACCAGCCCGCCGACGCGATAGTTGGCGTTGATGTTGCCGCTGGCCCAGGCACGCCGGATGTCGCCACTGTTCAGCCCGACCAGCCCGCCGACGGTACCGGACGTCTGGGCGATGATGGCGCTGGTGGCGGAACTGTCGGTGATGGTGCCGCTGTTCGACCCCGCCAGGCCCCCGATCATCAGGCCACCGGTGCCGGCGCCGCCGGCCACGCTGATGGTGGCGCCGGCCTGGTCGCCGCCCAACAGGCCGCTGTTGGTGCCCACCAGGCCGCCCACCCCTTGGGCCAAGGTGCCGGTGTTGACCAGGCCGGTGGCGTAGCTGCTGGTGATGGTGCCGCCGTTGGTTCCGGCCAGTCCGCCGACCCCGGTGACGCTGTTGCCCACTGTCACGGCGCCCAGGGCGAAGCTGTGGTTGACCAGGCCGCCGTTCTGGCCCACCAGCCCGCCGACGCCGCTGACGCTGTTCCCGACCTGCACCGCGCCGGTTGCATAGGCGTCGGTGATGGTGCCGGCGTTGCCGCCCGCCAGGCCGCCCAGGGCTTGGCCCCGGTTACCGGCCGTCACCCGGCCGGTGGCATAGCTCTGCCCAATCGTCCCGCCGCTGTTGAGGCCGACCAGTCCGCCGATGTCGGTCCCGGCCACCAAGCCGCTGTCGTCGCGGGCGGTAACGGCGCCGTTGGCGTGGCTGGTGGTGATGACACCATAGTTCACGCCGATCAGGCCGCCGGTCGAACTGGTGCCCTCCACGCTGCCGGTGGCATAGCTGTCCGTGACCACGCCCCTGTTGTAGGCCACCAGGCCGCCCACCGTCTGCGGTCCGGCGATGGTGCCGGCGAAGCGGGCGATGACGCTGCCGGTGGCGTGGCTGGCGCTGATGGTGCCGTAGTTGTAGGCCACCAGGCCGCCCAAATTGCCGGTACCGCCGACATCGCCGGTGGCGTAACTGCCGGCGATGGTGCCGTATGTGCCGTTGGTGTTGACCAGGCCGGCGGCGTTGGTGACGGCGTCGTCGGCATGGCTGCCGGCGATCAGGGCGCCATTCACCCCCACCAGGCCGGCCACGCCGTTGCCCAGCATACCGCCGGCGGCGTAGGAATTGGTGATGGCGCCCAGCTGATTCAGCCCCACCAGGCCGCCCCAGCCGGCGCTGTAGGCGGTGTCCGCCACGGTGACGGTGGCCGCCGAATAGCTGTCGATGATGGTGCCGGCGAGGGACAGCGGCGGCGGCCAGTGCGGATCGAACAGCCGGACGAAGCCGTTCTGGCCCACCAGCCCGCCCACCTGGCTGGCATTGGGACCGGCGGCGACTGTGCCCAGCGAGAAGCTGCTGAAGATGCGGCCCTCATTGTCACCCACCAGGCCGCCGACGTTGGCTGACAGGCTGCAGGTGGTCACCCGGTTCACGGTGTAGCTGTCGATGATGGTGCCGCTGTTGCCGCCCGCCAGGCCGCCGATGCCGCTGCCCGGCTGGGGCGGTGGCGTGATGTCCAGAATGGTGCCGTCGTCCGGCAGGTCGTTGTCGCCGCCGGTCTTGCTGCCGGCCTTCACGCTGCCCAGGGCATAGCTGGCGCTGATCAGGCCGTCGTTCTGCCCCACCAGGCCGCCGATGCGGGTGGTGTGGTCGCCGGCGCTGACCGCCACGGCAGCGTGGCTGGCGGCGATGGTGCCCCCATTGGTGCCGGCCAGGCCGCCGACCCGTTCCGACCATGGGCCGGTCAGGGCGACGGTGCCGGTGACCTGGCTGTTGGTGATGACGCCGGCGTTCCAGCCGGCGATGCCGCCCACCTCCTGGCCGCCACTGGCGTTGACCGCCGTCAGCGACACGTCGTTCAGGGTGCCGGAGCTGTAACCGAACAGGCCGACATAAAGATAGTTGAGGCCGCCCACGGTCAGGTTGGCGATGCCGTGGCCCAGGCCCTGGAAGGCGCCGGAAAAGGGTGTCGTGCTATTGCCCACGGCGGTGTAGGCGATGCCGCCCATGTCCAGGTCGGCATTCAGGGCGTAGTGGCCGGCCAAATCGTCGGCCATGGCCTGCAACTGTGCCGGAGTGTTGACCAGGGTGTAGGCCTGGCCCTGGATGGACAGGCCGTCGCCGGGGGCGGCCAGCGTGACCTTGGCGCCCTGGTTCACGTCCAGGCCGCCGCTGCCGCCCTGGGCTGGGTTCAGGGCAAGGGCCGCGGCGGCGGCGCCGCCGTGGCTGATGTCGGCGCTGACCGTGATGTCTCGATAGGCGTTCAGGGTCAGGCTGTTGGGGCCGGTCCAATGAATGGCGACGGCGACCAGGATGTCGCCATTGCCACTGCCGGTGGACCCCGTCTGCAGGGTGACGTTGGTGGTGGCCAGCGCCGTCTCCACCGTGCCGCTGCTGACGGCGCCAGGACCGCCGGGGCCCACGATCAGGTCGGCCGGGTCCAGCAGCCAGGTGCCGGTGTGGCCGCGCAGGGCGGTGGTATCGACATGGATGTCGGCGATGGACAGGGTGGCGCCGGAGGTCTCGATGATGCCGCCGTCGCCGCCGGCCGCACCCGCCTTGGCGCTCAGCGTGCCGGCCACCGTGGTCACGCCGTCCGACTTCAGGCGGATGGTGCCGCCGTCACCCGCGCGCACACCATCGGCGGCGATGGTGCCGCCGCTGTCGATCCCGGTCGAGGCCTCCAGCGTCACCACGCCGCCATGGCTGGTCAGGGCGCTGGCCTCGATCACGCCGGTGTTATTGATGACGCCGCCCAGCAGGGCGTCCGCCGACTTGGCGGCCAGCACGACCTGGCCGTCCGGCGCGGCGATCATCTGGTGGTTCACGATCAGGGTGCGGATGGTGGCCGGGTCCACCGCCACGCTGACGCTTCCTTTGTCAAAGGTCAGCGTCACCTTCTCACCGGCCGCCAGCACCACGCTGCCCAGCTTGGCGGTGATGACGCCGTCGTTGATCACCTCTGGCGCCAGCAGGCCGACATAGCCGCCGCTGGCTGCCGTCAGCGCGCCCTGGTTGGCGACCGTGGCGGTGCTGCCGTTGCGCTGAAAGGTGTAGGTGCCGGCCATGAAGTCCTGGTTGGCGATATCCAGGGTGGAGGCGACCAGGCCGCCGACGTTGACGCTGGCGCCCTGGCCGAAGGTGATGCCGGCGGGGTTGACGATGAAGATCTGGCCGTTGGCCGTCAGCTTGCCCAGGATTTCCGAGGGAATGCCGCTCAGCACGCGGTTCAGGGCGGCCGACGCGGGCCCAGGCTGCTGGAAGGTGACGCCGGCGTTGCCGCCGATGCTGAAGTCCTGCCAGGTGATGACGGCCCGCTGGCTGGTCTGGCTGACCGTCATGCCGGCGCTCGACTGGCTGATGCTGGCGCTGCCCGCCGCCACGCTGCCACCAGTCGGCAGGGCGTTGGGCGCGGTGTCGGCCTGGCCCGCCGCGGGCCACAGGGCGGCGGAGGCCAGCAGCAACAAGCGGAGGCGGGCCGGGCGTATAGGCGTGGGCTGGAGACGCAGGTCCCTCATGGTGAATCCCTCGGGGTTCCCTCCCGCCTGGTGCCGCCGGCGGGCTGACGCGGGGGGAGGACACCCGGGGGCGCGGGGCCGGACAGGCGCGCGTGCGACAACCGCGCTGGCGAAACCAGCGTGGTCGGAACTCGGGTCGCTTTTCAAAGAGGGCGCGGGTGGGCGCGGCTGGTGGCGGTGGCCTTTTTCGGCGTGGCTCCCTGCCTGCGATAGTAGTCGCGCCGCCACCGGCCGGCCTGTGACCAACCGGTGGCAATCAACCTTTGGCTGCGTACCCTGATCAGGGGCGGACCGCCCCCTCCAGCAATTCGAACACCTCGCTTCCCCGGCCCGCCAGGATGCCCTTGGCGGAATAGAGGGCGGTGCCCACCACTTGGGCCATTTCCACCTTGGGCGGCATCACCAGCTCATAGCGGTCGACCTTCACATCCAGCAGGGCGGGGCCGGGGGTGGACAGCCAGTCGCGCACGGCGTTGTCCAGGTCCTGCGGCCGTTCCACGCGGCGCCCCCAAAGGCCGATGGCCTCCGCCACCCGGGCGAAATCGGGGTTCTTCAGGTCGGTATAGGTATCCAGCAGGCCTTCCACCTTCTGTTCCAGCTCCACGAAGCCCAGCGAGCCGTTGTTGTAGACCACCACCTTGATGGGCAGGTTTTCCTGCACCGTGGTCAGCAGGTCGCCCATCAGCATGGCCAGGCCGCCGTCGCCGGAGAGGGAGATGACCTGCCGGCCGGGGAAGGCGGCTTGGGCGCCCAGGGCCTGGGGCATGGCGTTGGCCATGGTGCCGTGGCTGAGGCTGACGACGGTGCGATTCTGGCCCGTGGCCGGCACGTGGCGCAGGCACCACACCATGGGCGACCCGCCATCGGCGGTGTAGACGGCGTCAATGGCGGCGTGGCGGGCTACCGTCTCCGTCAGGTATTGCGGGTGGATGGTGTCGCCTTCGCCGGCCACGGCGCGCTTCTCCAGCTTGGCCTCGGCTTCGGCGGCATGGTCCAGCGCCGCGTTCAGGAAGGTGCGGTCCTCACGCGGGGTCAGGCGCGGCAGCAGCGCCTCCAGCGTCGGCGCCACATCGCCCACCACGCCCAGGTCCACGGGGTGGCGGCGGCCCAGGTGGGCGCCGTCGATGTCCACCTGGATGATGGTGGCCTTCTCCGGATAATACTGCCGCCAGGCGAAGTCGCAGCCCAGCAGCAGCAGGGTGTCGCAATCCATCAGCGCCTGGTAGCCGCCGGCCGTGCCGAATATGCCGGTCATGCCCACGTCATAGGGGTTGGCCGGCTCCAGGAAGTCCTTGGCGCGGGAGGTGCGCGCCACCGGTGCCTGTAACCGTTCCGCCAGCGCAACGACCTGGTCGTGGGCATCCTCGCAGCCGGCGCCGCCATAGATGGCGATTTTGCCGCCGGCGTTCAGAAGCTCGGCCATGCGGTCCAGCTCGTCATCGCTGGGCCGCACCACCGGCCGCGTGCGGTGGGCGGCGAAGGCGGGCTCCTCCGGTGCGTCGGCGCTGGAGACGTCCACCGGCACGATCAGCACGGCCACCCCGCGCTTGGTCAGCGCCGCCTGCGCCGCCATGGCCGTCATGCGCCGCGCCTGGGTGGGGGTGCGGACCTCCTCGCAAAAGACGCTGGCGGCCTTGTACACCGCCTTGAAGTCCACCTCCTGCGGGAAGTCGAAACCCAGCTCATCCCGCGTGATCTGGCTGGCGATCAGCACTACGGGCGCGCGGTTGCGGTGGCTTTCATACAGGCCGTTGATGAAGTGCAGGCCGCCCGGCCCGCACGATCCGGCGCACAGCGTCAGCTCGCCCGTCAGCAGGGCGTCGGCCCCGGCCGCCATGGCGCCCGCCTCCTCATGCCGAACATGGATCCAGCGCATCTCGCTGCGGCGGATGGCGTCGGTGACATGGTTCAGGGTGTCACCCGGCACGCCATAGCAACGCCGGGCGCCGGCATCGAACAGGGTTTCCACGATGATGTCGGCGACGCTGCGGCTCATGTTTCTTCCTCCTCTGGGATGGGGGCATAACGCCGAAGGGGGGCGGGAAGGTTCCGGGTGCGGCGAAGCCGCGCACGCTGGTTGGCCGGACTGGTTGGGGTGTCAACATAAGGGGGAGGTGTTGCGCGCGGCGCAGATGACAGGGGCGGACGGGTGGCGTAAGGTCCCCGCCGGCCACGGGAGCCGCCCGTGACCAGGGTCCGCCGGAACGCACCGGCCGGGCCGGATTATCGGGAGAGCCCCAATGCCAGACGTCGGCGGTGAAAGCCGGGAGTTCACGCTGTTCCCAGTGGCCAAGGACGCCACCAGCTACCGCAAGCTGACCAGCGACTACGTGTCGACCACGACCTTCGACGGGGAAGAGGTCTTGAAGGTCGAGCCCGAGGGCTTGCGCCTGCTGGCCGAGCAGGCCTTCATCGACATCAACCACCTGCTGCGCCCCGGCCACTTGGCCCAGCTGCGCGCCATCCTGGACGATGCCGAGGCCTCGCCCAACGACCGCTTCGTGGCGCTGGACCTGCTGAAGAACGCCTCCATCGCCGCCTCGGGCATCCTGCCCATGTGCCAGGACACCGGCACCGCCATCATCATGGGCAAGAAGGGCCGCCGCGTCTGGACCAAGGGCGGTGACGAGACCGCCCTGGGCAGTGGCGTGCTGGACGCCTACGCCAAGCGCAACCTGCGCTACAGCCAGGTGGCGCCCCTGTCCATGTATGAGGAAAAGAACACCCGCACCAACCTGCCGGCGCAGGTGGACATCTACGCCGAGGGTGACGACGCCTATAAGTTCCTGTTCATGGCCAAGGGCGGCGGTTCGGCCAACAAGACCTTCCTGTTCCAGGCCACGCCCTCGGTGCTGGCGCCCGACCGGCTGCTGCCCTTCCTGGAAGAGAAGATCAAGTCGCTGGGCACTTCGGCCTGCCCGCCCTACCACCTGGCCATCGTCATCGGCGGCACCAGCGCCGAGATGAACCTGAAGACGGTGAAGCTGGCCTCGGCCCGCTATTACGACGGCCTGCCCACCCAAGGCTCGGAAAGCGGCCACGCCTTCCGCGACCTGGAGATGGAGGCCGCCGTCCACAAGCTGAGCCAGACCATGGGCATCGGCGCGCAGTTCGGCGGCAAGTACTTCTGCCATGACGTGCGGGTCATCCGCCTGCCGCGCCACGGCGCTTCGCTGCCCATCGGCATCGGCGTGTCGTGCTCGGCCGACCGCCAGGCCCTGGCCAAGATCACCCGCGACGGCATCTTCTTGGAGGAACTGGAGCACGATCCCGCCCGTTTCCTGCCGGAGATCGACGACAGCCAGCTGGCGGGCGAGGTGGTCAAGATCGACCTCAACCAGCCCATGTCGGAAATCCGCGAGACCCTGTCGCGCTACCCCATCCGCACCCGCGTCTCGCTGACCGGCCCGCTGATCGTGGCCCGCGACAGCGCGCACGCCCGCCTGCGTGCCGGGCTGGAGGCGGGGCAGCCGCTACCGGATTACTTCAAGAACCATCCCATCTACTACGCCGGCCCGGCCAAGACGCCGACGGGCTACGCCTCCGGCTCCTTCGGCCCCACCACGGCCGGCCGCATGGACAGCTTCGTCGATCAGTTCCAGGCGGCGGGCGGTTCCTTCGTCATGCTGGCCAAGGGCAACCGCAGCCCGGCGGTGCGTGAGGCGTGTAAGAAGCATGGCGGCTTCTATCTGGGCAGCATTGGCGGCGCCGCCGCGCGCCTGGCCCAGGACTGCATCAAGAAGGTGGAATGCATCGCCTTCGAGGATCTGGGCATGGAAGCCATCTGGCGCATTGAGGTGGAGGACTTCCCCGCCTTCGTCGTCATCGATGACAAGGGCAACGACTTCTTCCAGGAATTCACCTGACCCGGAAGGCATTGCGGCCCACGGCCCATACGCGACTTGAAGAGAAGGCCGGTCCCGTCGGGATCGGCCTTTTTCTTCAGACCGTGCAAACCCGCGCGGCCGAACCGGCATGGCCGCCCGGGAGTTATGGGTGAAGCCACCGCATCGACCCCGGATTGAAGTTCCCGGCGTTCCCGCCATTATGCGTACGCCCATCGGGCGGCCTTAGCCTTTTCTTAACCACGCGCCTTCTAAGCTGGGGAAACTGGATCGGGACAGCATGGAGGCAGTTGCCATGCCGGGGTTGTTGAGCCGCATCATCGCCTGGTTTTCGGAAGAGCCGGCGCCCGGCGCCGGGCGTGGCATGATGGTTCCCAATTCCGATGCCGCCCTTGATCTGGACGCCGGTGGCTTGGGCCCGGACGAGGTTGTCTTCCGCCGGCGTATCAAGGCCGTGCTGGGGCCGCGCAAGGCCGCCGCCGCCGGCTGTGTCCAGTTTGTCGGCCTGGAAAGCCTGAAGGAAAAGCTGGGGCCGCGCTGGAACGGGGTACAGGCCCGGGTGCACGGCATGATCGAGAAGCTGTTGCGTCAGAACCTGGCGGCGGATGACGTCTTTTACGGCTACGGCACCGAGACCTACGTGGTGGTCTTCGCCCGGCTGAATCCTGTCCACGCCGGCCTTGTGTGCGCCAAGGTCATGCAGGAGCTGCAGCGCCTGCTGTTGGGCGAGCCGGACCTTGCCAGCATCGTCGTGCGCACGGCCGCACGCGAGGCCACGGGCGATCTGGTGCTGAAGCCCGAGCGGCTGGCTGACCTGCTGACCAGGATGGTGGCGCAGGTCCAACACGCGGCGCCGCCGGCGCCGGCCGGTGACATGGTCGAAACACCGGAACGGTCGCCGTCCCCGGCGCCGCAGCCATCTTCGCGAGGCCTCCTTTCGCAGTCCCCGCTGGCGCAGTCTTCGCCGTCGCAATCTCCGCTGGTGCAGGCCCCCCTGGCGCAGGCCCAGGCGGCGGCCGCGCTGGCCGAGGTTGGGCGGGGACAGACCGTTGCCGCCGCCGTTGCCGCGACCAAGGGCGGCGGCGATGACCCCTGGGCCCATTTGCGCCCGGTGCTGGGCCCGCTGGAGGTGGTGTACCGCCCCGTGTGGGACGTGCGGGGCCAGGCGCTCAGCCTCTACATTGCCAGTCCCCGCCGCCAGCGGGTGGGTGGGCGGCATCATGTTTATGGCTATGACACGCTGACGCCGCCGGCCGGCGGTGTCGCCTCCGCCGGCACCGCCAACGGATTGCAGGAAATCCTGGATCTGGATCGCGAGACCCTGCGGCAGGCGGTGGACGCCTATCTGGAGCTGTACGATAACCGCTTCCGCTATTATCTGGCCCTGCCGGTGCATTTCGAAACGCTGGCGGGATCCAGCCGCCGCCGCGCCTATCTGGAGCTGGCCAGCCACATCCCGGCCCATCTGCGACCCTTCATCACCTATCAGTTGATGGGGGTGCCGGACGGCGTGCCGGTGGGCCGGCTGACGGAACTGGTCAGCGCCCTGCGGCCCCTGGGTCGGGGCGTGACGGTTTGCGCGGACTTGTCACCCCAGGCTCAGGCCACCTTCGCCGCCGCGGGCGTGAAAGGGCTGAACGTTTCCCTCGGCGGTTCCGTCCCGCGTGGCCGGCTGGTCCAGGACCTTTATCTCGCCGGGGCGGAGGCCCGCCGTCGCGGGCTGCACATCCTGGTCGATGGCATCGACACGCCGGAGATGGAACAGATGGCGGAAGAAGCGGGCTGCACCTTCATGACGGGCGACCTGATCGGCCCGTGGGTGGATTTTCCGGGCCATGCCACCCGACTGTCGCGTTCCGACGTGCTCGACCAGGCCCTGTCGCTGGATCGCTGAACGCTTCATTGCCGGCCCTGACCGGTATACGGGCGCGGACAATGCCGCGCCGGCGGGGCATCACACCCCAACCTCCACCCGCAGGGCCAGCAGCTCCTCCAGATTGGCCAGAACCAGGTCGACCAGCGCGGGGTCGAAGTGCCGGCCGGACTGGGCGCGCAGATGGTCCGCCACCTGGTTCACCGTCCACGGCTCCTTATAGGGGCGGCGGGACAGCAGGGCGTCGAACACGTCAGCCACCGCGACGATGCGGCCGGACATCGGGATGGTCTCGCCCGCCAAGCCCTGGGGATAGCCGCTGCCATCCCACTTTTCATGATGGGTGACCGCGATTTCGGCCGCCAGATCCAGGACGGGAATCTTGCTGCCTCTCAGGATGCTGGCGCCGGCGTCGGCGTGGGTCTTCATCACCTGCCATTCCGGATCGCTCAGCTTTCCGGGCTTCAGCAGGATGGCGTCGGGAATGGAGACCTTGCCGATGTCGTGCAGGGGGGCGGCGCTGGCCAGCAGCTCGGCGTCCGGCTCAAGCCAGCCGGCCAGGCGGGCGATGCGGCCGGAGAGGGCGCCGATGCGGTTGACGTGGCGGCCGGTCTCGTCATCGCGGAACTCGCCCACGGCGCACAGGCGCCGCACCACTTCCAGGTGGGTGTGCTCCAGGTCGCGCGTGCGCTGTGCCACGGCCGCCTCAAGGCAGCTGGCCTGGGCTTCCTTGTCCCGCAGCAGCATCTGCAGTTCCAGCAGGTTCTGCACGCGGGCCAGCATCTCCCACAAGGCGAAGGGCTTGGAAATGAAGTCCCGGGCGCCGGCTTCCAGCGCCGTGCGGCGGGTCTGCTCATCGCCTTGCGCTGTCACCACCAAAATGGGCGGGCGCTGGCCCGGACTCAGCGCATGGGCGGCGCGGATGAAGGCGGGGCCGTCCATGCCCGGCATGCGGAAGTCCAGCAGGATCAGGTCCGGCGTCATGGAGCCGTAGAGCGCCAGGCCCTCGCGCGGGTCGCAGGTGCCGGTGATGTCGGTATAGCCGGCCGCGGCCAGCACGCCTTCCATCAGTTCGACGTTGGCGGCCAGGTCATCGACCACCAGGATACGGGCGTTCTTGACCTGGTCGGTGGCGTCAAACGGCATCGACCGGCTCCATCGCGTCGGCCAGGGCCTCCATGAACTCCTGCACGTTCAAGGGCTTGGTCAGGTACCGGCGGAATCCGGCGCGCAGGCCCTTCTCGATTTCGCGGGGCAGGGCGTTGGCGCTCAGTGCCAGGACGGGAATGTCGCGGGTTTCCTCCCGGTCCCGCAGCCGGGCCAGCACGTCGAAGCCGCTCATGCCCGGCAGGTTGATGTCCAGCACGATGACGTCGGGCTGATGGCCCATAGCCAGATCCAGGCCCGTCACCGGGTCGGCGGCGATCAGAAGCTTGGTGTCCGGCACGGTCTCCATCAGGTCGCGCATCAGCTGGATGTTGGACGGGTTGTCCTCGACATACAGCATGGTGCGGGGCCGGGTCTGGGCCAGCGGGTTGTTTTCGGCGCCCGGCGTGCGCGGTTCGGGGGCCATGTTCAGCGCCACCGGCAGGCTGACGGTGAAGGTGCTGCCCTCACCCAGCACGCTGGCCACCTCGATCGTGCCGTCCATGGCCGACAGCAGCCGGCGGGTGATGGTCAGGCCGATGCCCGTGCCCGGAATGTCGCTGTATTCCTGGCCCAGGCGGTTGAAGGGCTGGAACAGGTCGCCCAGCTTGTCGGGCGCGATGCCTTCGCCCGTATCCTGCACCGACAGCGACAGGCGGCCCGGCGCCGGCGCGGCACCCAGGGTGACGCGCACGGTGCCGCCGGGGCGGTTGTACTTCACGGCGTTGGACAGCAGGTTGCTGACCACCTGAATCAGGCGGGTGCGGTCGGCCAGGACGGGCGGCGCCACCTCGGGCAGGACGGCGGCGATGGTCACCCGCGCCTTTTCCGCCACCGGCTGCAAGGCGTTCAGCACATCCTCCACCACCAGGCGTGGATCCACTGGTTCCAGCGACAGCGTCAGTTGCCCCGCCTCGATGCGGGCCAGGTCCAGCACTTCATCGATCAGGCGCAGCAGGTGGTTGCCGTTCTTGACGATCTGCTGAACGCCCCGCTCCTGCTTGGGCGTCATCGGCTCGCGCGCCTTGTTGTATTCCATCAGTTGGGCGAAGCCGAGGACGGCGTTCAGCGGCGTGCGCAGCTCATGGCTCATGCTGGCCAGGAACTCGGACTTGGCCTGGTTGGCGGCCTCGGCCCGGCTGCGGGCGGCGGCCAGGTCGCGGGTGCGCTCCGCCACCGCTTCCTCCAGCCCCTCGCGCACGCGCAGCAATTCTTCCTCCGCCCGGCGCCGCTCCTCCACCTCCGCCTCCAGGGCACGGTTGGCGGCCTTCAGGCGCTGGGCTTCCCGCTCGGCGGCGGCGTTCAGGCGGCGGTCGGCGAACGCGGTCACCAGCGCCAGCATCAGCAGGCCATAGGTGGCGCCGGCGACGATGATGGCCAGCGGCCCGCGATCCACGTCCGTCGGAGCGGGGGCCAGAGGGTCCAGGGTCAGCACCGTGGCCGTCATGCCGGTATAGTGCATGCCGCAGATGGCGACGCCCATGATCAGGGCGGCCAGCGCGCGGTGCCAGCCATGCTTCAGGCTGACGGACAGCATCAGGGCCACCGTGGCGGCGGCCATGGCGATCAAGACGGACAGGGCGAACAGGTCGGGGCGGTAGGCGATCCGGCCCGGCACCTCCATCGCGGCCATGCCGGTGTAATGCATGACGGCGATGCCCAGGCCCACCACCGTGCCGGCCAGGGTGAAGCGGGTGACGGTGTTGCCGCCTTGGCGCACCGCCTCCAGGCCCAGGGCGACGAAAACGATGGCGGTCAGCAGCGACACCAGGGTCAGTGTGGGCTCCCACGCCACGGGCAGGGCCACCTGGAAGGCCAGCATGCCGATGAAATGCATGGCCCAGATGCCGCCGCCCAGCGCACAGGCGGCGCCCAGCTGCCAGGCCAGGCGGGAACGGCCGGTCGAACCCGTCATGCGTTCCGCCATGTTCAAGGCGACGAAGGAGGCAAAGACGGCGGTCAGGTATGACAGCAGCACCAGCCACGGGTTGTGGCTGAAGGCGACGCCTTGATCATCCGTGCTGAAGCATAAACCCGGGAAAACCACCCGCATAGACATGCCCCCAAGTGTTCCGCCCCAAGTGTTCCGCCCCAAGTGTTCCGCCCCACGTGTTCCGCGCGGCGACGCGGACGGCAGGCGCCGGAACCCACCCCCCCCGGCGCGTCATGTTTCTTGACGGAACCACCTGGCCGAGACCGATGGTTCTGCTGGAAAACATTGGGGATTATAGCATCGTGCCGATGGGGCAGCATGCTTTGAATGCGTTATTGCCTGGGAACAGTATATAAAGCGTTACCGCCGCCGGCGATCATCGGGACATGGTCGGATACGGCCCGCAGGCCACCCGGTGGCCTGCGTCGCCATGGCCGTGTTGGCGCCCCAATCCGTCGTTCATATCACCCAGCCTTGGGGGTTCAGGATGGGCTTGGCGTCGATGGCACGGGTCAGGGCCACCACCACCCGCACCACGGCCCAGATGCTGCCGATGAACAAGGTGATGAATTCCATGCCCACCACCCGCAGCGCCAGGGCGCAGAAAGTGAACAGCGCGCAAATCCAGAAGGTGCGGATGGCGAAGGTCATGTGGCCTTCGTAAATGGTGCCCGCGAAGTCCGGCCGCTTGATGTAGGCCATGACCAAGCCCAGCGGAAACGCCCCGACCAAATAGAGCAGATGCACAACGATGGACCACAGCCGGGCTTTGTCGCCCTGACTGGGCGCGGTGGGGGTGGGCGCGGTAGCGGGGGTCCCGGCAAAGCTCATCACGCGTCCTTTGGAATTGGGTGAATACAAGATTAGGACTTCGGAGCAGAAATTCGGAAATATGGCTTCAGAATAAGCATTTGATGGCGTGGCTAAATGGGGTCGCCATTCCAGTATCGATGCGCGCGACGCCTTCTTGGAAAAGTCATATAGGGCCGGTGTGCCAGCGCGCCACCAGATTTAAGAACTTTGATTGGAAATTAGGGGTTAGGTTGCGATGTTAATTCATTAATAGGCAATTTTGTTTGATCTCAATGCGCTGGATACTGTAAATCGCAGATTAATGTAGTGTTCCCGCCCTGTAAGGAGGAGCGTAGACGATGATTGGCACCGCCCTGTGCGCCTATGGCCTATCCGGCCGGGTGTTCCATGCCCCCCTCATCCTGGTGGAGCCAGCCCTGTCGCTAAATGCCATCCTGCGGCGCTCCGGCGCCGATGGGACGGAGCCGGCCGGGGCCCGCGTGGTCACGGACTTCCAGGCCATCCTGGACGACCCGGCCGTTGAGCTGGTGGTGGTCAACACTCCCAACGCCCTGCATTTCCCCATGGCCCAGGCGGCGCTGGCGGCGGGCAAGCACGTGGTGCTGGAAAAACCCATGACCATCACCCTGGAAGAGGGGCGCCAACTGATGGCCCAGGCCCAGGCGGCGGGCCGTCTGCTGGCCGTGTTCCACAACAAGCGCCTGGACGCCGAATACCTGACCCTGGGCCGGCATCTGGCCGCCAGCGACCTGGGCCGCCTGGTGGAGGTGGAATGGCACTACGACCGGTACCGCGCCCATGTGACGCACAAGGCCTGGAAGGAAGATGAGCAGCCGGGCGCCGGCACCTGGTTCGACCTGGGCGTCCATCTTGTGGACGGCATGCTGCGACAGTTTGGTCGCCCCCTGTCGGTGGCGGCGGAGATGCGCTCTCTGCGCCGGGCGGAGGGGGCGACCGATTATTTCGACGTCCGTTTCCGCTATGCCGACCACCGGGTCATCCTGCGATCCAGCACCTATGTGCGCGAGCCGGGGCCGGTGCTGGTGGCCCATGGCGACAAGGGTTCCCTGGTCATTCCGAAGGGCGACGTCCAAGAGGCGCAAATGGCCGCTGGCGTGAAGCCCGGCGATGCGGGCTGGGCCGTGGTGACCACCCCCGCCCTGCTGCATACCGAACGCGCCGGCGCGGTGGTGCGGGAGGAGGTGGCGCTGGAGGCCGGCCGTTACCAGGACTTCTACCGCAACGTGGCGGACGCCCTGGCCGGCCGGGCGCCCCTGGCTTTTGGGCCGGGGCCGGCGTTCGAGGCCCTGGCCCTGGTCCATCGCGCCATCGAGGCCGCGCGCCAGCCTGGCCTGTCCTGTGACATCGCGTACGAATAGGCCCGCAACGGGTTGATGAAATGGAAAAGGCCGGCATCGCGCTTGGGCGATGCCGGCCTTTCCTTCAAGGCGCCGGGAGGGGGCCGGTGCCTTGAAATCCCCCTTAGGCGACGTTCAGGCGAACGTCCAGGTTGCCGCGGGTGGCGTGGGAGTAGGGGCATACGATGTGGGCCTGCTGCACCAGGCTGTTGGCGGTTTCGGCGTCGATGCCCGGCAGCGTGATGGTCAAGGCCACGTCCAGACCGAAGCCGGTGCCGTCCTCACGCGGGCCGATTCCCACCTGGGCGCTGACGGTGGCGTTCTCCGGCACCTTCACCTTGGCCTTGCCGGCCACGAACTTCAGAGCACCCAGGAAGCAGGCGGAATAACCGGCGGCGAACAGCTGCTCGGGATTGGTGCCGTTGCCGCCAGCACCGCCCAATTCCTTGGGCGTGGTCAGCTTGACATCCAGGATGCCGTCGACGGACTTGGCCTGGCCCTCACGGCCACCAGTGGCGGTAGCGGAAGTGGTGTAGAGGATGGGCATGATCATCTCCGTGGTTTCAACTGGTTGGGTCAACTTTTGGGGCCGGTCCCGCCGGGCTTCGGCTAGGTCATCGGCTCCGGTGAGATAAGAATTGCGCGATAACAAATTGTGCACAATTCGTCAGTTGACATGATGGCTATGCGCAAATCGATTGTGCGCAATTCGTCATGGGGTGTTAGCCTGCCGCAGATCGGGCGTCCATTTCCTGGGCGCCGCTGGACAAGTGAGGGCGTCATCATGGCCCAAGATCACCAGGACACCACGCATCAAGGTATGGGGGCGGCCGGGGCCGGCAAGGGCTCATCCGACCAGGCTGCCTTGCTGAGCAACCAGCTGTGCTTCAGCATCTATTCCGCCGCCCACCTGTTCAACCGCACCTATAAGCCGCTGCTGGACCGGCTGGGGCTGACCTATCCGCAGTACCTGGTGATGCTGGTGCTATGGTCCGGGGACGGGCTGACGGTGAAGGCCATCGGCGAACAGATGGATTTGGATTCCGGCACCTTGACGCCCTTGCTGAAGCGGCTGGAGGCGGCGGGCCTTGTCCGCCGTCAGCGCGACCCGCAGAACGAGCGCCTGGTTCGCGTCACCCTGACCGAGGCCGGTCGCGCATTGCGGGATCACCTGGGCACGGTGCAGGAGGCCATCCTGTGCGCCACCGGGCTCAACCTGGACGGCTTGAAGGCGCTGAAGGCCCAGGTGGATAAACTGCGCGCCGGCCTGGCGGCCAATCTGGGCCCGGCGGACCAGGACGGTTGAAGCCTAGCGGCCCATCGCCTGCGCCATGTGGTCAAGGAACGCGCGGATGCGGGGCGTGCGCTGGGCGTCGCGATGCACGCCGGCCCAGATTTCGCGCGGCGGGACCGGGGTCGGCGTATCCACGGCCACCAGTCCACGCGCCTGGGCCATGACATGGGGCAGGGCGGCCAGCCCCGCACCGGCGGCGCAGGCCACGGCCTGCAGATCGCGGCTGTTGGTCCGGAGGGCGTGCCGCGCATCGTGCGCCAAGGCCAGCAGCCAGGGCAGATCCCCCAGGCCGCCGAAGCTTTCGTTCATCAGGATCAGGCTATGGCCGGCGGCCCCGCTGGTGAAATCCGGCCTGCCGTGCCGTGCGAGATACGCTGGCGCCGCATAAAGGCCGAAGCCCACCGTGGTCACCCGGCGCTGTGCGATCTCGTTCTGGTCGAAGCGGTGGAAGCGGAAGGCGACGTCCGCCTCCCGCCGGGTCAGGCTGTACAGCCGGGCGTCGGTCACCAACTCCACCGTGATGCCGGGGTGGGCGTTGTGGAAACGCGCCAGATGGGGGCCCAGCAGCCATTGCCCCACCCATTCCGGGGACGTGGCGCGGACAGCGCCCTCCAGCCCCACGTCCAGGCCGGTGGCGGCCCGTTCCGCCGCCAGCGCCTCAGTCTCCATGCGCTCCGCCCCGGCCACCAGGCCTGTGCCCGCTTGGGTCGGGACATAGCCGCCCGGTGTGCGCTGGAACAGGCGGGTGCCCAGCCGGGTCTCCAGCGCCTCCAGCCGCCGTCCCACCGTGGGCTGGCTGACGCCCAATTGGCGAGCGGCGCCCGACAGGGTGCCGTGCCGGGCGATGGCCAGGAAATAACGCAGATCGTCCCAATCCACCGGCTTTTTCCTATCGATAACTATTCATAATTGAATAGCGTGTCTTTGAACCTGTCAATTGATGATCAGAACGGAATAGGGAACCTTGGGGGAGTGCACGCCGCCGCTGACGGCGGCATCGTCCCCAACCCCTTGGCCAACAAGGTCACTCATCATGAAAGCCGTCGGTTACTATCAGAACCAAACCATCGACCAAGCCGACAGTCTGGTGGATCTGGAGCTTCCCATCCCCGTGGCCACCGGCCGGGACCTGCTGGTGCGGGTGGAGGCCGTCTCGGTCAATCCCGTGGATACCAAGGTCCGACGCAACGCCGCCCCGGTGGAGGGCGCCGCGCGCATCCTGGGTTGGGACGCCGTAGGCACGGTGGTCGCAATCGGTCCGGAGGCGACGCTGTTCAAGGCCGGCGACGCCGTGTTCTACGCCGGCGCGTTGGAACGTCCCGGCACCAACGCCGAATTCCACCTGGTCGATGAACGCCTGGTGGGTCCCAAGCCCGCCAGCCTGACGGCGGCGGAGGCCACGGCCCTGCCGCTGACCAGCATCACGGCCTGGGAAATGCTGTTCGACCGCATGGGCGTGGCCCGGCTGCCGGCCGGCGCCGGGAATGACGGCACGGCCGGCGTGCTGCTGATCGTGGGCGGGGCCGGCGGCGTCGGCTCCATCGCCACCCAGCTGGCGCGTCAGCTGACCGGTCTGACCGTCATCGCCACGGCCTCACGTCCCGAAACGCGGGACTGGAGCCTGGCCATGGGCGCCCATCACGTCATCGACCACCGCCAGCCGCTGGAACCCCAGGTGCGGGCCATCGCGCCCGGCGGCGCCACCCATGTCATGAGCCTGACGGCGACGGAGCAGCACTTCCCCGCCATCGCCGCCCTGATGGCGCCGCAGGGCAAGCTGGCCCTGATCGACGATCCGGCCCAGCCGTTGGACATCACCCTGCTCAAGCGCAAGAGCATCTCCCTGCACTGGGAGTTCATGTACACCCGCTCCATGTTCCAGACGCCGGACATGATCGCCCAGCATGAGCTGCTGCGCGAGGTCTCGCGCCTGGTGGATGCGGGCGTGCTGCGCACGACGATGACCCAGGATTTGGGGGGCATCAGCGCCGCCAACCTGCGCCGGGCCCATGCCGTGGTCGAAAGCGGCACAGCCCGGGGCAAGCTGGTGCTATCCGGCTTCTGAGCGGCCTAGGGCTGGCCTGGGGCGTGCCTCGGGCCAGTCGGCCTCCCATAACCAACTCCTGTTTTAGAAGGAGGCCGGCGATGCACCGGGTCCCCCCACGGCGGAGCATTGCCCGCCGCATCCTCGACGGATTCATTCTGGCCGGCCGGCGCTGGTTCACCCGCCGCCCGGTGGAGTTGTGGCCGCCCCTGTGACGTCAGGCTGCCAGCCGCTGCCGCAGCCGGCGGTACAGCCGGATGGGTAGCGGGTAGCGGGATTCCGCCATCAGGGCCAGGGCGGCGGCCACGGGCGCGTCCTCATGCCAGGACGGGTCGCCCCAGCGCTCGTAGACGCGGGCGGCCAGGCGATGGGCCCGCAAACGCACCAGGCGGATCAGGGCCACCTTGGCGCACAAGGTGACGGTGTCCGGCCAGTCGCGCAGCAGCGGGTCGCTCACCGCCTGGTCCAGCAGGGCCAGGACTTTGGCCGGTTTGCGATTGCTGCCGATGGTGTCGATGGCCGCCTGCCGGGCCGCCTGGTAGGCGGCGGGGCGGGCCAGGTTGATCAGGCGGGTGACGCAATCATCGCCCGGCGACACCGCGACCGGCTGGTCCAGGGTTTCCGCCTGCCGCATGCCCAGGGTCCCCAGGGTGGTCTTCAGGTCGCCGCGCAGGGCATCCCGGTCTGCGGGGTTCAGCATGAAGCCGGTGGTGGAATCCGTCGCTTCCACCAGGGTCAGCAGGGGCCGGATGTCCGCGCCCTGCACCGCCAGGTTCTGCAGCGCCAGGCGCAAGGCGGCCGGGATGGCGGTGCCGGCCTCGCCATTATCCATGCTGAGGCGCTGCAGCACCCGGCGCAGCGTCACGCCCGCCAAGACGGCCGCGGCGGCGTAGCAGGCCGACCGGGCGGCATCATTGTCGGCATTGTTGACCAGGATGGACTTGAAATGCAGCGAGGTCATCAGGTTGCCGGGCTCACGCCGGGTGAATTCCTCAAGGTCCACCGGGTTCGGCGGTACCACCAGGCTTTCCGGATCATCCAGGTCGATGCCGAAGCGGGCGCGGACCTGCGCCACCATCCGCTTGAACACCTCCTGCGCCTCCTCGGGGAAGCCGAAGTTGACCAGTTCCTTGAACAGGCGGTAGCGGAAGCCATTCTCCAGCCGGTCGTACTTGGGCAGGCGTTCAGGCGTCAGGCGCCGGCGCAGGTATTCGCGCAGGAGGGCGCGGTCGCACCCGTCCTTCACGCCTGCGGGCAACGGCACGCGCGAGGCGTGGACGCGCAGGATGCCGGCGACGGGCGTCACGCTGACGTGGGTGAAGCCCGCTGCGTGCAGCGCAGTTTCCATTGAGGCCGCGGTGAACAGGGTCATGTGCGAGCCGGGGCTGATGATGGGCCACATCATGGAAGCCGGCGTTTCCGGCTTCAGCACCCCGCCGTCCGGTGTCGTCAGGACCAGGATGCCCGTGTCGTTCAGGCCGCGGCTGAGTGTTTTCAGCAAGGGAACCGGATTCGGCACATGCTCCAGCAATTCGAACGCGGCCACCACGTCATAGGTGACGGGTAGGGGGGTGTCTTCGGTGAAATAGTCCGGGACGATGTCCAGGCCCAGCCACTGGCGGCCCAGCTCCGACGCGCGGGAGGGGTCGTAGCCCTTGGCTTTCCACCCCAGCGCCACCTCGACATAGTCGCTGATGAAACCGATGTTGGCGCCGATGTCCAGCAGGCGGCCCTCACCCGGCTTCAGCCAGCCCATGGGCTCCAGCATCACGTCCAGGCCGGCGCCCATTTCCAGGTACAGGTCCGTGGCGGCGATGAACACGCCGGTGTCATGGCTGTAGTCGCCCACCGTCCGGTCGGTGGAGAAGCGGACGGTGCATTGCCGGCAGCACAGCAGCACCCAATCCGGATCGTGAGGCCCCCCCCAGGGAACGGTCAGGGTTGGCGCATGGGGGCCGGCGTCGCCACAGACCGGGCAGGGGGCCGCGATGGTCGGGGCGTCGGCGGAGGGCCAGCGGATGTCCATGCGAAATGCTTCCGTTCTGCAATGCGTCCCGCCGCCTTATGGCATGGCAGGGGCTGTCCATTCGGTTGTGCCCGAGGGCCGGCGGATTTGTCCAGCGCCCGTCTGCGGCTGACGGGCGTGTATTCAATCGGCGTGGACCCAATCGGCGTGGACAAGCCCGGCGACCATCCACGAGAATACGCGACGGGCCGGGGCCGGGGGTGCTGGCGGTCCGGCATGATGGGGAAGCGCGCAGGCATGTTTCGGGTTTTGCTGTTGCATAAGGACTTTCCCGGCCAATTCCGCCCCCTGGCCTTGTCATTGCTGGCCGATCCACGGGTCGAGGTGCGCGGTCTGGGACAGCGGGAGGAGTGGCGGCTGCCGGGCCTGACTCCGACGCTTTATCGCGACATGCCCGCCGTTGCCGCCGGCACCCATCCTTATCTGTTCAGTGCCGCCGACCATGTCATCCGCGGTCAGTGCGCGCTGCGGGATGCCGTGGGGATGGCGCAGCAAGGCTATCGTCCCGATTTGATCATCGGCCATTGCGGTTTCGGCGATACGCTTTATATGAAAGACTTGTGGCCGGACGTTCCACTGGTTGGTTACTTTGAGTTTTACTATCACAGCCGGGGGGCGGACGTGGGTTTCGACCCGCTTTTCCCCGTCACCCTGGACGATCTCGCCCGTGTGCGCACGCTGAACGTCGTCAACCTGCTGGGGCTGGAGGCCGCGGATTTGGGCGTCTGCCCGACCGAATGGCAGCGCTCGCTTCATCCGGCCACCTTCCGCGACCGCCTGCAGGTCATGCATGAGGGGATAGACACCGACCTGGCCTGTCCAGGACCGGTGCCGGCCTTTGCCCTGCCCGACGGCACGGTTCTCACGCAGGGGGATGAGGTGGTGACCTACGTGGCGCGGGATCTAGAACCTTACCGGGGCTTCCACGTCTTCATGCGCGCGCTGCCGGAAATCCTGAGGCGGCGGCCCCGGGCACGGGTGGTGGTGGCCGGGGGGGATGGCGTCAGCTATGGTCCGCCACCCGCAGGCGGGGGGACTTGGCGCGAGCACCTGCTGGCGGAGGTTGGGCCGGCGCTGGGATCGAGCCGCGTGCATTTCCTGGGGCCGGTGGACCACGGCCGCTTTTTGGCCCTGATGCGCCTGTCCAGCGCGCACGTCTATCTCACCTACCCCTTCGTGTTGTCCTGGTCGATGCTGGAGGCCATGGCCTGCGGCGCCTTGTTGGTCGCCTCCGACACGCCGCCGGTCGCGGAGGTGGTGCGGGATGGGGTGAACGGGCTGCTGTTCCCGTTCTTCGATGCGGGCATGCTGGCCAGCCGGGTGGTGGAGGCGCTGGATAGCGGGCCGGCGCTGGCGCCCCTGCGGCAAAGGGCGAGGGAGACGGTGAGGGCGCGATTCGATGCCCGCACCCAGGCTGTACCCGCCTGGCGCCAAGCCCTGGCGCGGTTCGGATGCCCCGCGCCGGCAGGGACTTAATTCGCCGCTTCATTTAAATGACGCATTAATCAGGCAGAAAATCCGGGCCGGGCATATGTAGAATTTGCCGTTTCTTTTATGAGTGCGCTAAGGTCGCGCGCAAAGGGGGCCGGCCCCTGCCCGAAAGGGGAACAGGCCGGCGTAATGGGGTTCTGTACGGCGGATGACGTGAGCGCAGATTCATCGACCATGAACGGGGCCATCGTGGATCACACGATGCTCACCGCATTGCTGCTTGTGGCGCAGCACCACGGCGTCCATCTCTCGCGGGAGCAACTGGTCCGCACCTATGCCGAGGGGGAAGGCGAGGTGAAGCGCGCCGTCCTGGTGCATGCCGCCGACGAGAAGGGCTTCGAGGCCAGGGCCGTCCGCATGAACTGGCGTCAGCTGATGCGCCTGGGCCGGGCGGTACCCGCCATCCTGTGCCTGAAGGACGGGACCGCCCTGGTCCTGACCGGTGTGTCGCCCAGCGTTTCCCCGCCCATCATCTATGTTCGCGAACCGGGGCAGGCCAACCAGACCCGTCCCCTGGACGAGATCGCGCTGGATGAGATCTGGGCCGGCGACGTCGTCCTGCTGAAGCCGAAGAACACCGAGGCGGAGGAGCGGGGCCTGTTCGGGCTGGGTTGGCTCATGGGGGAGGTGTTGCGGGAACGCCGCATCTTCCGCGACGTGGGCTTGGCCGCGCTGATCATGAGCTTTTTCTCGCTGGTGCCGCCGCTGGTGTACATGGTCGTGGTCGACCGCGTCCTGGTGCACCAGCGCATGTCCACCCTGGTGGTCCTGGCCGTCGGCGTGGGGTTCGTGATCGTTTTCGACACCGCCTTCGGGTGGCTGCGCCGCTACCTGGTGGCGGAGGGCACCGCCCGCATCGACGGCAGGCTGACTGCTTTCGTCTATGACCGCCTGCTGGGCTTGCCCATCGAGGTGTTCGAAGGACTGTCAACGGGCCTCATCAACCACCGCCTGAACGAAATCTGGCGTGTGCGCAATTTCCTGACAGGCCAGCTGTTCGGCACCGCGCTGGACACGATGACCCTGGTCATCATCATCCCGGCCATGTTCTTCATGAACGCGACCCTCAGCCTGTGGGTGCTGGGCATCACGTGCGTCATGTTCCTGGTGGTCCTGCTGTACATGCCGGTGATCGGCCGTTACCACGGCAAGGTGGTGGAGGCCGAGACCCGCAAGAATTCCTTCATGATCGAAAGCATCCACGGCATGCGGACGATCAAGTCGCTGGCGCTGGAAGGCAGCAAGCGGCGCGGGTGGGACATGCGGGGCGCCCAGGCGGTGAAGGCCCACCGCAACCTGGCGCTGATCGCCAACCAGCCCCAGACCATCCTGCAGCCGCTGGAGAAGCTGACCTATTCCGGCACGCTCTTGCTGGGCTGCTATATGGCGCTGTCCTCCGACCAGGCGGCGTTGGCCGGGTCGTTGGTGGCATTCACCATGCTGGCCAGCCGCGCTACCCAGCCGCTGGTGCAGATCGCCTCTATGCTGCAGCAGCTGCAGGAAGTGCGCGGCGCCATCTCCCAGGTCGCCTCCATCGTCAACATCCCGCCGGAAGAGCTGCGGTCGGACCACGGCCTGCGCCCCCGGTTCCATGGGCACATCAGCTTCGAGGATGTCAGCTTCCGTTACCCCGGCGCCCAGAACAAGGCGCTGGACCGGGTCACCGTCGATATCCCGCGGGGCAGTGTGGTCGGCGTGATGGGGCGCAGCGGCTCGGGCAAGACCACCGTGACGCGCTTGTTGCAGGGCCTGCACCAGGATTACGATGGCCTGATCAAGATCGACGGCGTCGATCTGCGGCAGATGGACATCAGCCACCTGCGTTCCAACCTGGGGGTCGTGCTGCAGGACAACTTCCTGTTCAGCGGCAGCGTGCGTGAGAACATCGGCGCCGCCCGGGCCGACGCTTCGTTCGAGGAGATCATCGAGGCCGCCCGCATGGCCGGCGCCGAGGAGTTCATCGAGCGCCTGCCGCGCGGTTACGACACCTATCTGGCCGAAGGCTCGACCAACATCTCCGGTGGCCAGCGCCAGCGCATCGCCATCGCCCGCGCCCTGCTGGTCGATCCGCCCATCCTGATCCTGGACGAGGCGACCAGCGCCCTGGACCCGGACAGCGAAGCCATCATCAACAGCAACCTGCAGCGCATTTCCGAAGGGCGGACGATGGTGGTCATCTCCCATCGCCTGACCTCGCTGGTGGATTGCGATATGATCGTGGTGATGGAGCGCGGACGGGTCTACGACGTCGGCACCCATGAAGAATTGCTCCAGCGGTGCGATATCTATCGTCACCTCTGGTTCCAGCAGAATCGCCATCAATCTTCCGGAGTTCCCAATGAGCGCGCGCTCTCTGGTCCCGACGCCCCGCGGGAGTGACGCCGTCGTCGCCCAGGCGATCAACGACTTCCAGTCGGAGATCGCCGCGGTCGTGGGGGCCCCGTATCCCAAGCCGGTGCGCAGCACGCTGTACACCCTGTCGGCCATGGTGGCCGTCGCCCTGATCCTGGTTTCCGTGGTGAAGCTGGACGAGGTGGTGACGGCACCCGGCAAGGTGGTGTCGCGCACGCCCAGCATCGTGGTGCAGCCGCTGGACACCTCCGTCGTCCGCTCCATCATGGTGCGGCCGGGGCAGGAGGTGAAGAAGGGCGACCTGCTGGTGACGCTGGACCCGACCTTCGCGTCCGCCGACGCCTCGCAGCTGCGCGACCAGGTTGCATCGCTGACGGCCGAGGTCGCCCGCCTGGAGGCGGAGCAGGCCAAGACGGTCTACGACCCCGGGGCGGAGCCGACGACGCAGGCGGCCTTGCAGCTGTCCGTCTGGCGGTCGCGCCAGGCGGAGTACAAGGCCAAGCTCGCGAACTACGACCAGAAGATCGAATCAGCCCAGTCCACCATGGTGCGCAGCCAGCGGGACATGGAGTACTTCAAGTCCCGCGTGGCCGTGACCTCGGAGATCGAGGACATGCGCGCCAAGCTGGAAAAGAAGGAATATGGCAGCCGCTTGAATACCCTGCTGGCGCAGGACAGCCGCACCGAGATGATGCGTAACCTGGCCAGCGCCGAACAGCAGGCGCGGTCGGCGTCGCATGATCTGGAAGCCCTGCGGTCGGAGCGGGAGTCCTTCCTGCACCAGTGGCAGGCGGACCTGGCCCAGGATCTGTCCAGCAAGCGGACGGACCTGCAGAAAGCCAGGGACGACCTGTCCAAGGCGGAACGCCGCAACGACCTGGTGGAGATGCGCGCCATCGATGACGGCTCCGTCCTGTCCGTGGGCGACATTTCCGTAGGGTCCGTCGCCAAGACCGGCGACATGCTGGTAACCCTGGTGCCGGCCAACGCGCCCCTGGAGGCGGAGGTCGACCTGGACGGTGCCGACCAGGGCCACGTCAAGCTGGGCGACAAGGTCGAGATCAAGCTCGACGCCTATCGCTTCATCGAGCATGGCACGGCCAAGGGCATCCTGCGCAGCGTCAGCGACGACAGCTTCACCCGCCAGGATAACGGCCAGCCGACCACGCGGCGGTTCTTCCGGGGGCGGATCGAGATCACCGAGGTCAAGCTCCACAATGTCGGCAAGGACGGCGTGCACCTGGTCCCGGGTATGCCGCTCAGCGCCGACATCATGGTCGGGCGCCGCACCATCCTGATGTACATGATGGAAACGGTGCTGCGTCAGGCGTCCGAGGGGATGCGCGAGCCTTGATCGGCATCCACCTGAACGGCATCTGGGGAATCACTACTGCGGTACGCGGCGGGTCATGGTCGGCATTTCGACGCTGATAGATCGGGCAGCCACGTGGCGGATCGGCCGGTCGTCCGCCGATTGGTCCCTGGCCATGGCCCGTCGCCTGGCCGCCCGCGGCGATGATGTCGCTGCGGCGCGGGCGTTGGCGGCCGCGGCCCGGGCGGGGTCAATCGAGGGGATGCGCGGGCTGGCGGATGCGCTGATGCAGGGACGCGGCGTCCTCCCGGATCCGGCGGCGGCGGTCCGTTGGATCACCGCTGCCGCCGGGGCGGGCGACGCCGATGCCCAGGCGCGCCTGGCCGCCCTCTACGCCAACGGTATTGGCCGCGCACCGGCGGATGGCGACACCGGCAGCACCTTCCATCTGCCGGTGGACGTCACGCAGGCGCGCCTGTGGTCGGAGAAGGCGGCGATCCAGGGCCATGTCGAGGCCCAGGTGCTGCTGGGCTGGTTGCTGTCGCGGCGCAGCGGGCCGGAAGGCGACCCGGTGCAAGCCGCCGAGTGGTACCGCCGCGCCGCGGACGCCGGCAGCCACGCGGCCAAGGTGGGCCTGGCCATGATCCTCTCCAACGGCGATCTGGGGGAACCGGACGCGGCCGCCGCCGTGCGCCTGTATGAAGAGGCGGCGGCCGTCGGCAATCCCACCGCGATCTATTACCTGGCCATGGCCTATATGCTGGGTGAAGGCACGCCCCAGGACTTGGACCGTGGCGTGGCCACCCTGAAACAGGCGGCGGACCTGCAGGTGGCGGGGGCCCAGCGGTCGCTGGGCGTCATGTACATGCGCGGCCAGAACGTCGCCCAGGATGGCGCGGCGGCGGAGACTTGGCTGCGTCGCGCCGCCGTGAAGGGCGATGTCGAGGCCATGGCGCTGCTGGGGGACTTGCACGCCGGGCGGCTGGCCCGCGTGCCCAGCGATATCGAGGCGGCGCAGTGGTACCAGGCGGCGGCCGACCGCGACCATGCCGGGGCACAGATGGCGTTGGGGCTGGCCTACGCCGGCGGGCGTGGCCTGCCCAAGGATGTGTTCGAAGCGGTGCGGTGGTTCACCAAGGCGGCCGATAGCGGCTTCGTTCCGGCCCAGTTCCATATGGGCATCTGTCACCTGGGCGGCGAGGGGGTGCCCCAGGACTATGCCAAGTCCGCCCGGTATTTCCGCATGGCGGCCGACGCCGGCCACGCCGACGCCCTCTACAACCTGGGTGTCCTGCACTATCACGGCTACGGCCTGGAAAAGGACGAGGCGCAGGCCATGGTCCTGTACAGCCAGGCGGCGGAGAAGGGCAGTGCGTCGGCCCAGTTCCGGGTGGGGCGTGCCTATGCCACCGGGGCCGGCTTGCCGCAAGACGATGCCGCCGCCCTGGTCTGGACGCGCCGGGCGGCGGAACAGGGGCATGTACCGGGGCAGGTCAATCTGGCGCGCATGCTCCTGGCCCAGGGGTATGGAAGCCAAGGGCATGCGGCACAACGGGACGCCGCCGTGGCGGAGGCCAGGGCTTGGCTGGAAAGGGCCACGGCCGCCGGCAGCGGTGAAGCCATGAGCACCCTGGCCGAGCTGATCGCCGCCCATGACGGTGCGGCGGGCGTGGAAACGGCGCTGGAGTGGGCCCGCCGGGCGGCCAAGGCGGGTGATCCCCGCGCGCCGCAGGTCGTCGAGGCCCTGGAGGCGCGCGCCTTCCACGGTGAGGTTCGCTGACAGGGACGCGTCGGGCCCCGCCCCTCAGTTCAGTGCACCCGCCCGCTCAATGCACCCGGTTGCGCATCGACAATTGCAGATGATGCAGGATGAGGCTGGTGTCGTATGAGGGCGAGGAGGCGCGGATGACCTCCTCCCAGCGCTGCACGCAGGGGATGCCGACGGGATTGCGCTGCAGCAGATCACGCTTGATGAACGGGCTGGCCTTGCGGGCCACCAGGTAATCCCAGAAATAGTGGGTCTGGTTCAGGGGCCGTCCCTGGTTGATGGCCTTTTGCAGCTGGCGCAGATAGGGCAGGATCTGTCCTTGGCTGTTGCCATGGTTGTCGACCACGGCGTCCTGCTGCTTGGACCGGTCCAGCGCCTCGTTCAGCGGCTTCGAAATTTCTGAAACCACGCTGCGGTAAGGCAGCAGGGCGCGGCACTGGATACCGGCCCGCAGGAAGAAGCGCGTCATGCCGATTTCATAATCGCGGATGACCCAGCGCTTGCGCCGGTAATAACGAACCTTTTTCCAGAACTTCAAGAAGCTGGGATGCTTCAGGGCTGCGTGATGAAAAATCAGGAAATAGCTCTGCAGGTGGAAATGGCGGTCCCAGCTGTCGGTCAACCCCCAGATACCCGCCTGGGCCGGGTCCGCCTGGCGGACCACCTCCGCCAGATCCTGCAGGGGGCCGTATATGCTGTCGTTGGTGATCAACAGCTGATCAAGGGCGCCGGGGTCGGGGATGAGGGCGATGGCGTCCTTGAACGCGCCGAAGTCCCAGCCGATGTTGCGCCGTTTCAGCACCCAGGCGACATGCGGTAGCACCTTGCCGGTTTCCTTGGCCGACAATTTGGGACAGTTGCTGGCGAAGATGACGGCATAGCCGGCCTCCGCCAGCTTGGCGACGAAATAGACGACATAGTCATGGACAATGCCGCGTTGGTCATAATGGTTGAAGACGGCGACCTTGCGGGCCCCGTCCAGTGGCAAGTGGCCGGGAAGGCTGGCCTTGACCGTGGTCCGTCGGGGCAGGATGGGAGCCGCCAGGCAGCGCACCAAGTCCGCGCCGTCGACCAACAGCATCGGCAGTCGGACACCCTTCTTGAGCATCTTAAAGAACGTGTCAGACATGAAACCGATAAATCCCCCGCCTTGAATACCCATTATAGGCGATACGCTGGAGTTCTGAAAGCAAAGCTGTCGACCATCGCGCGGGGGCCGAACCCGCCAGGTCGACGCATGAAAGAAATGTCGCTACTTCTACGCTACCGTGGTGAAAGGTGCTCGCGGATCAGGCCGGTATCATAGTTGGAAACCCTGGATACAACGTATTCCCAATCACCAACATTGGGAATGTTGGCCGGATTCTTTTGCAGCAATTCGCGTTTGATGAAAGGAAAGCCCAGGCCGACCGTCAGCTCGTACCAGAAAAAATGGGTCTGGTTGATGGGAATGGAAGCCTTGATGCGGTTGGCGAGCATTTGCGCGTACCCGGCCGGCGACGTCCTGTCGGCTTTGGGCGGCGCGGTTCGCGGTGTATGGGACCGCATGAATGTTTCGGTGACGGCGTTGTAGGGGAACAGCGCCTTGCAGCGCAGCCCACCGTCTTGCAGCATCCGCGTCAGCCCGATCTCATATTTCTCGATGATCCAATGCTTGCGCCGGAAGCAGCGGACACCGTCCCAGAACCGCCGGAACGCCTCGGAGCGCAACGCCCGCTGGTGGAACAGCAGGAAGAAGCTTTGCAGGTGATAATGGCGCTCCCAGCTGTCTGTGCTGCCCCAGATGTCGGCTTCGGCCGGTGACGCGCGGGCGATCAGGGGATCCAGGTCATAGAGGGGGCCGAAGACACTGTCGTTGGTAATCAGCAGCATATCGCGCTTTTCCAACGCCGGCACCAGCGAGATGGCCTCGCGGTAGGCGGCGAAATCCCAACCGATGTTCTGGCGGGAAAAGGCCAACGCCACGTCCGGCAGCAGGGGCGCCACCGTCTGGTCGCTCAGGCAGGGCGTATTGCTGGCGAAGACCACGGCAAAGCCCGCTTCCCGCAGCTTGCGGACATGATAGCGGACATAGGGGGCGATGGTGTCGGTCCGCGCGAAGTGCATGAAGACGGCCACCCGGGCCGCGCCGTCCAGCGACACCTGGCCGGTCCAGCTTTTCTCGATGCGGCCCACCGCGGGAGGTGGGGGGAAAAGCAGCAACTCGGCGTAATCGGCCGTGCGCGTGATCAGCAGGCGGCTGCGATAAGCAACTTGGCGGACGATACGGCGAAACAGGTCACGCACTCAAATACATCCTAAGCACATATCCGGCGAACCACGCATCCGGCTCGCCTTGCCGGCCTGGCGCGTGCCGATCGCCAAGAGCCTGATCAACAAGGGAAGCGCTAGCCCCTTTATGTCCGAGCCAGTTCCTTTATGCCCGAGACGGTGTGGCCAAACAATGTCGAGAACCGGGGGCGGCCATGATGATGCCATATATGTTCGTCTGTCGAACATTTGTTCGCAGTTGCACGGCTGTTCTTGGCGCGTGGCATGGCTCATTCCCGCCGGTCCGGTGCTATCGTGGCCACTGCCCTTCAAGAATGGCGGGAGGAATGAGAGATGCCTGGATTGCTGGACCCGCTGTTCCGGGGCGGGGCGGTGGACGCGGTGTTCACCGATACCGCCACCCTGCAGGGCATGCTGGACTTTGAGGCGGCCTTGGCGCGGGCGGAGGCGGGGCTGGGCATCATTCCCCTGGGCGCCGACACCGCCATCGCCGCCCATTGCCGGGCCGACCGTTTCGACCTGGATGCCCTGGCCCATGCCGCAGCCAAGGCCGGCAACACCGCCATTCCCTTGGTTAAGGCGCTGACGGCGCGGGTGGCGGCGGCTGATCCCGATGCCAGCCGCTTCGTCCATTGGGGCGCCACCAGCCAGGACATCATGGATACCGGCTTGGTACTGCAAATCCGCCAGGCCCTGCCGCTGATGGACAAGGACCTGGACACCCTGGAGGGGTATCTGGCCCGCCTTGCGGCCACCCATGCCGGGACGCCCTTGGCCGCGCGCACCTGGATGCAGCAGGCCCTGCCCACCACCTTCGGCCTGAAGGCCGCGGGTTGGATGGCCGCTGTCGGTCGCGCCCGCCGGGCTTTGGCCACGGCCGGGCAGGATTGCCTGGTGCTGCAGTTCGGTGGCGCCGCCGGCACGCTGGCCGCCCTGGGCGACCGGGGTCTGGATGTCGCGGCGGCCCTGGCGCTTGACCTGGACTTGGCCTTGCCCGATCTGCCCTGGCACGGCCACCGCGACCGGCTGGTGGCGCTGGGCGCGGCGCTGGGCCTGGTGGCCGGCGTGCTGGGCAAGATGGCCCGCGACCTGTCGCTGCTGATGCAGACCGAGGTGGGCGAGGCGTTCGAGCCGGCGGAGGCCGGCAAAGGCGGGTCGTCCGCCATGCCGCACAAGCGCAATCCCGTGGCCTGCGCCGTCGCGCTGTCCGCGGCCGCCCGCGTACCGCCCCTGGTCGCCACCCTGTTCGCCGCCCTGCCGCAAGAGCAGGAGCGCGGCCTGGGCGGTTGGCATGCGGAGTGGGAGACCTTGCCGGAAATCTTCCGCCTGGTGGGCGGCAGCCTGCGGGTCATGGCCGACGCCATGGCCGGGCTGGAGGTGGATGCCGGCCGCATGCGCGCCAATCTCGACATCACCCGCGGCCTGCTGATGTCGGAATCGGTGGTCATGGCCCTGGGGCAGGCCCTGGGCCGGGGTCCGGCGCATAGCCTGGTGGAAAAGGCCAGCCGCCAAGCGGTGGCCGAAGGCCGCGGCCTGGGCGACGTGCTGGCCACGCTGCCGGAGGTCACGGCCCACCTGTCGCCGGAGCAACTGGCGGCGGCGTTGGATCCCTCCAGCTACCTGGGCATGGCGCCCGAGTTCGTTGCCAGGGCCTTGGCCGCCCGCGAATCTTCCCGCGACGCATGAGGAAAATGGACCATGCCGTTGATTACCCTGGATGATGGCTGCAATCTGAGCTACCGCATCGACGGTCCCGCCGATGCGCCGCCCCTGGTGTTGTCCAACTCGCTGGGTACCGCCATGGCGATGTGGGAACCGCAGATGGCGGCCCTGGCCCAACACTACCGCGTCATCCGCTATGACAGCCGGGGCCACGGCGCCAGCGACGCGCCGGCCGGCCCCTACACCATGGAGCGGCTGGGACAGGACGTGCTGGGCCTGATGGATGAGCTGGACATTTATCGCGTCCGGTTCTGCGGCCTGTCCAAGGGCGGCATGGTGGCTCAGTGGCTGGGCATCAACGCCGGCCAGCGGCTGGACCGCCTGGTGCTGGCCAACACCGCCGCTTACATGGGCCCGGCGGAAAGCTGGCAGGGGCGCATGGACCTGGTGGCGGCCCAGGGCATGGCGGCCGTCACCGAGGCGGTGATCCAGCGCTGGTTCACCCCCGGCTTCGTGGCCGCCCAGCCGGATGCCGTGGATCGGGTGCGCTGGCTGCTGCTGGCCACTGAGCCGCAGGGGTATGTGGGCTGTTGCGCCGCCATCCGCGACATGGACCAGCGGCCGCAGTTGCCGGCCATCGCCGTGCCCACCCTGGTCATCGGCGGCACCCAGGACCCCGCCACCCCGCCGGAGAAGGCGCAGGAACTGCACGCCAGCATCAAGGGCAGCAATCTCGTGATGCTGGACGCCGCACACCTGTCGAATGTCGAGCAGGCGGACGCCTTCACCGCAGCCTTGATCGATTTCCTGGCCTGAGGAGCAGACCCCATGGATGAGCAAGACCGTTTCGACCTGGGCCTCGCGACCCGCAAGTCCGTGCTGGGGGAGGCCCATGTCGACCGGGCGCTGGCCGGCCGCACCGAGTTCAACACCGAGTTCCAGGACCTTATCACCCGCTATGCCTGGGGCGAGATCTGGACGCGACCCGCGATCGACCACCCCACCCGCCGCCTGCTGACCCTGGCGATGATGATCGCCCTGAACCGGGGGGAGGAGTTCAAGATGCACGTCCGCGCCGCCCTGCAGCACGGTGTGTCCAAGGACCTGATCAAGGAAGTGATCCTGCAGAGCGCCATCTATTGCGGCGTGCCGGCCGCCAACACCGCCTTCCATCAGGCGGCGGAGGTGTTCGCGGGCTTGGACGAGGCGGGGGCTTAGGTCAAGCAGACCATCGCCCGAATAACGAGAGGATATTGATGGTGCCCATACTATAGGTTTAACTACCGGGATCTCATGGAATGCGGGGGCGGCCATGGTCACGGGATGGTATGGGGCGGTGGCGGTGATGCTGGGCGGCTTGCTCAGCGGGTGTGTGCCAGCGCGCCAAATGGTGGACTCTGATCTTCATCGGGCTGGCGGGATTTCAGGGGCGATGATGGACGACCATCTGCTGCCCATGCCGTCCAAAAACGCACAAGTTTACCGCGCGGCCATCGCCATGGCGCTAATCGCGGCGGCGGGTGAGCAAACCATCAGCAACGCCAATGATGCGGATGATTATGTTTGGGCCTTGGGCCGCGTGACCCATCAGCTGGTGGAAATGAGGAACATTGCGTCCGTTAATAAGGACTGCGCGGCGATGGCCAAGCTTTGTACCGTTTACGCCGCGGAATTCGAAGCCCAGGTGCCGGCGTTGGAAGGGCGCATCTACAAACTGGCCTTGTCCGTGATTCCCCGGGAGAAGTTCGGCGACGTGGCGGACGACCTGATTGGCCAGAACTATCTGCGCCTGGCCCTGGATGTCGCCAAGACGGCGGGTGACTTGGCGCTCGCCGGGCATCGCATGGCGGCGACGTACCGGTCGGCGCTCGAGGGCATCGCCTATGCCGTTCAAAAGGAGAGACGGGCCGAACCTTTCAAGAATATGGAAGAAGTGACGGCGGAGATTCATCGCGTTCTAAAGACGCCGGATTTGTCTTTCGAGCCCCAGCTCCAGGATTTCGATCTGATCTTCCATCTGGCGCTTCGGTCTTGCCGCCAGGTCGCGGGGCGCTCCAGCGATACGGGTCGCATGCTGAAGAAGTGCGACGAGGACGTAAAAATGCCCGCCCTCATCCCTACGGCTAGTTAGGGGCCTCTCCGACGTCCCGCACCACGGTCTCCAACTGTGCCCGCAGCCAGGCTTGGGCGGGGTCGTGCTGGCTGCGCAGGTGCCAGGCCATGTACATGCGCAGGGCGTCCGTGCCCGGCGGGGCGGCGGCCAGCAGGTCGGCGGGGAGAGGGGCGGCGTGGAACTCCCGCAGTTCTACCCTGTGCAGCCGGCCGGGAATGCAGGCGATCAGGTCGGTGCCGCGCAGGAAGGGCGCCAGGCCTGAGAAGTTGGCGACCGACACCACCACGTCGCGGTGTATGCCCAGCCCCTCCAGTGCCTTGTCGAAGTTCAGCGGGTCCGCCGAGGGGTGGACCACGGTGACGTGGCGCCCGGCCAGGAAGGCGGCGGCACTGGCGGGGGCGGCCCGCCGCGCGCCGTCGAAGACGCAGACATAGCGGTCGTCGAACAGCCGCTTCTGGATGATGTCCAGCCCTTCCGGCGGGGCGGGGGAGATCAGCAGGTCGCAGCGCGCCTCCCGCAGCATCTCGTTGGTTGGCCGGCCGGAAGGGATGACCTGCAGGCGGAGGTCCGCCAGCTGCGCCGCCGCCCGGGCGTAAAAGCGGGGCAGCAGCAGGTCGCGCTGGAAGTCGTTGGCCGCCACCGTCCAGGACAAGCGGGCCTGCGCCGGGTCGAAGCCGTCACCGGCCGTCAGGGCCTTCAACCCATCCATGAGCAACCGCGCCTGGGGCACCAGGCGTTCCGCATGCTGGGTGGCGACGATGCGCCGGCCGGACTTCACGAACAAGGGGTCGCCTGCCAGGCGGCGCAGGCGGTTCAGCGCGTGGCTGACGGCCGACTGCGCCATGTCCAGCCGCCGGGCAGCGGCGGAGACCGACCCCTCCTCATACACCGTCACGAACAGGCGCAGCAGGTGCCCGTCCACCCCCAGATGATCGAAACTGCCCAACGATGCCCCCACCAATCCATGAACCATATCGATGGATTATATGCCCATGCATGGGATTTTCAGAACCATCGATTGGTCTAGGGTGGGGGTGAAAGATGTGGGCGCCGCATCGTGGCCCGCCTCTCAAGAACCAATCCCGGGAGGACGGGACCTGAGATGAGTAGCGATACTGGAGAGTTCGCCCGGCGCGACCGTGCCTGGCATCCGCCGGCCTTCACGCCGCCATACAAGACGTCCGTCCTGCGCTCGCCGGGCAAGGCGCTGGTGTCCCTGCGCCAGTCGATTGGCGAGCGCACCGGCCCGGTGTTCGGCCATGGCGACCTGGATCCTTTGGACAACGACCTGATCCGCAACTACATCACCACTGGCGGCGAGGCCATTGGCGAGCGCATCATCGTCCACGGCCGCGTGGTTGATGAGATGGGGCGCCCGGTGAAGGGCAGCCTGGTCGAAGTCTGGCAGGCCAACGCCGGCGGCCGCTACCGCCACGGCAACGATCGTTACCTGGCGCCGCTGGACCCCAATTTCGGTGGCTGCGGTCGCTGCGTCACCGACGACGACGGGCGCTATTTCTTCCGCACCATCAAGCCGGGGCCCTATCCCTGGATGAACCACAACAGCGACTGGCGCCCCTCACACATCCATTTCTCGCTGTTCGGCAACGCCTTCGCCCAGCGCCTGGTGACCCAGATGTATTTCGAGGGCGACCCGTTGATTCCGCTGTGCCCCATCATCGGCACCATCCGCGACAAGGCGGCGGTGGACATGCTGGTGGCCAAGCTCGACATGAACGAGATGGTGCCCTTCGATAGCCTGGTCTACCGCTTCGACATCGTGCTGCGCGGCCGCCGCTCCACCTTCTTTGAGAACCGGCCGGAGGGGAACTGAGCCATGCCTGTCCAATACCTGAAGGAAACCCCCTCGCAGACCGGCGGCCCCTACGTCCATATTGGCTGCCTGCCTCACTTCGCCGGCCTGAACCTCCGCACCCAGGAAAAGCTGCACGTCCTGGCGGGCGGCGGCGTGCCGGGCGAGCAGATCCGCATCGAGGGCGTGGTGTGGGACGGTTCCGGCCATCCCCTGCGCGACGTGATGCTGGAGCTGTGGCAGGCCGACAGCACCGGCGCTTATAACGCCCCCGGCTTCCGGGGCTGGGGCCGCGTCGGCGCCGACCCGCAGACGGGCCTGTGGGGGTTCGAGACCATCCGTCCAGGCGCCACGCCCTGGATCGACGGCCGGCTGCAAGCGCCCCACTGCTCCCTGCTGCTGTTCGCGCGCGGCATCAACATCCACCTGCACACCCGCGTCTATTTCGATGACCGTCCTGAGGCCAACGCCGCCGATCCGGCGCTGCTGTCCATCGAGTTGGTGAACCGCCGCCAGACCCTGATCGCCACGCGGCAGGCCGGGGGCCAAGGGGGATCGGACGTGCCCACCTTCCGCTTCGACATCCATTTGCAGGGCGACAAGGAAACCGTGTTCTTCGACTGCTGACCGTTTCCCATCGAGGTGCTGGAAAGGCCCGGTCCGCCCGACCGGGCCTTTTTCGCATGATTTCCGTTCTTGAGAAAAAACTAATAAAATCAATATTTTGTCATATAGAAGAATTTCAGAAGGACCGGCGCGCGAACAGCGGACTTAACCTCCGTCGGCCAGCTTTCCTTGGGAAGCGGCAGGGACTGCAGCGGAGGGGAATTGGGCATGAACGCGACGATGCCGGCCATCATGACGCCCGAGGCGACCCTGGGGCGCCGCATATTGGTTGGCCCTGGTGTCCATGCCCGGTTGCCGGCGCGCAGGCCGGCCGCGACCAGGCTGGGCCGCATCGCCCAGACGTTGGTGGAGCGGACCACGGCCGCGACCTTCAGCCTGGCGGCGACCAGCAGCTATCTTTTCGCGCTGACGCAGGCATCGATGCCGGCCATTCTGTTCGGCGACACCTATCCCGTACCGCAATCCCCCTTTCCGCAATCCGGGGTGCCGTCACCACAAGCATCGTATGATGCCTTCCGGGATCAGTTCGCGACGTTTCAGGCGCAAGCCGGGACCTGGATCACGCCCCGGCGGGGCGCCGAACTGCCCAGCGTCTTTTCCCAACTGGCGTCGTTGCCGCGTCTGCTGGCGGACATGACCCGCGTTCTGGACGACGCCCTGGCGGGGCGGTCCGGCCAAGGTGCCGGCCGGTTGCCGTGCGCCCATCCCCTGAAAGCCTGCGAAAGGGCCGTCCGGCGACGGAGCGAAGCGGTCTCCGCCCTGCTCGGCATGGTCACCCAGCAGGGGCAATGGCTGGCGACCGCCGCCACGGGCCTGGGGGCCGCCCCTCAAACTGGTGTCCTTGGGCAACTGTTGGCGACCCATGCTGGCGAGGCCAAGGCCATGACCATGGCCGTCCACCATGCCCAGGCCTGCATCGCGGCCGAGACCAGCCGCATCATTGACGCCGGCCTGGGTGGCGCCTCCTCCGTGGCCGTGGGGGTGGTGGGATTGACGATGTGCTGGAATCCCTTGGGCTGGTCGATGATCCCAGGTGGGGTTGTCGGCACGCACAATGGTGGTATCGACCTGTCCCTAATCCAAGGCCAGCTGGGCAAGCTTGAGGCGCTGATCGAGGTCAAGCTCGACCGGTGGCGGCAGGGGCAGGCGGCGGCCATGCTGCTGGCGGGAATGGGGGCCCAATTGATGGGCGTGGCACCCATGGTGCAAGCCGCGCAGGAGGAATTGGCGGCGTTGGCCTGGCTGCTGGGGCGCTTGCCGTCCGAGGTGTCGACCGCGCTGGACGACGGCGACCTGTCGGCTGCGCGAGGGGAATGGGGTGCCGTCATGGCCGATGCGGGCCTGTCCGATGCCCTGTCCCTGCACCTATGGCCGTCGCCCGCGCAGCTCAGCGCGCCGTCCACCGTCGCCGTGGCGGGCGACGATGTCTTCCGTATCGCCGCCTCGGGTCGGATGTACCATCATTCCCCGTCGTCACCCGGCTGGACCGACATGCAGGTCACGGCCCTCAGTTGTGCCAGCGATGGCTATGACCTGGTGGCCATCGACGGCGCGCCGGTCGCCTCCGTTCAATCCTGCACCGGGGCTTCCTCCAGCTATCATGTGAAGCTGTATGACCGCTTCACCCAGGCCTGGACCACCATCTCCGCCTTCCCCGCGTCGTGCGTCGCCGTAGGGCAGGGGACGATATACGCGGTGAATCAGGCCCCGGGGGACGGGCGGGTGCACCGCTACAACGGCATGGGCAAAAGTTGGACAGCCCTGCCCATGCTGCCGGGACCGGACGTCGCCGCCCAGATCGCCGTTGCCGCCGGCGTCGTCTTCGCCCTGACCAACAACAGCCAGACGCTCTACCGCTACAATCCCGCCCGTCAGAACTGGGGACGGGTGGGGCGCGCCGCCTATCTGTCGATCCGGGCCAATGGCAACAAGCTGGGCATGGTGGATGCCGACAACCGTGCCTACCTTTACGATGCGCTGGCCGGTGGCGCGCCCCGGCAGGTGGGGGCCTGTATCAACGCCCTTGCCCAGATGTCGACCGGTGAGCAGTTGGGCATCGCCTCCGGGGCGGGGGCCTGCGGGCTGGGTGCCCTCTGGCATATTGATACGAGGGTGCAGCCGCCGTGCCGAACCTATGTGGCCTCGGAAGCGACGGCCATCTTCGCCAGTGACACGGACGTGGCCTACCACTGTGACGGCAAGGGGGACCTTCACCGCATGATGCCCGACGGCGGTATGGTTCGGCTGCCGTCCCTGCCTTCATGAGCGGCATCTCCATGAGTGGCACGCCGCTTCCCATCCTGGAGTTTTGCAATCGGCTGATCGCGCTGGCCCGATGCCTCAGTGCCCTCAGAAGCGGCCGGATGCCGGCGTTCGTCGCCCAGCAGGCGCCCGGCTTGGCGGCGGAATACGGATTTTGGCAGAACACCTTGTGGAAAGGGTTCCACCAGGGCCTGATCGGCCACGGTATCATCGCCCTGGCGCTGAACTGCCGGCAGCGGGTCCGGGAGGGGCGGAGCGACCAGGGAAGGTACCAGGCCCTTGTCAGCCGGCCGGGAGCCGCAGGGCCCGCCATCCATGCGCTCTTCGACGTGGTGGCCAACCAACTGGCGATGGGGGCCAGCTATGTCGGCCATCTGAGGGGTATCGCCCGGCACCTGGGTTCGGTGATGGAGGGCGACGACCTTACCCGCTTCCGGGCCATCATGGCCACGATGGAGGGCCAACTGGACGCGGCTTCGGAATGCTTGGTGGGGAACTTGTTGGCTGAAGGCGGGCCCATCGTGGTCGCCATCACCGACATTGGGTTGGCGACTGGGGGGGATGGGGCCATCCTGACGGCGCGCGGCATCGTCCAGATTGGACCGGCGGTCGCCCGGCCGGCGCCGGTTCCGGTGGATGTCCTGGCGACGATGGGCTTGGCGCTGGAGTGGTGGGCTGGCGCTGGGCCGGCGCTACGTCAGGCCGCCCAGTTGGCGCTGTTGATTGACAGGCTGGTCGAAACCACCGCCCCGCGGTCGTCCGCTATGGACGCCTTGGCGGCCATTCGGAACGACTGCCGGCAGGTGTGTGCCATGATCGACACCGGCCCGCCGGACCAATGGGCCGACGCCGGTTTGAGGCGCTTGGCCGACTGGGCGGATGCCATGATGCGCATCGAGTTCGCCGAACCGGTATCGCGCCAAATTCCGGGCTGACTTTCCACGCTGACGCGGTAGACCCCGCCGCCGTCAGGGCCGGGGCAACGCCACCGGGCAACCCCTTGCGGCGATGCCCCGGTTCATACGTGATTGGCCTGGTCGTTTCAAAAAAACGTGCCGACACGGACCTGGCCCCAGCGGTGCTGGAACCAGGAATCGCGTCATCTCATTCCGAAGATCAGGCCACCGGCGGCCGGATCGGCGGATTGTTGTCAACCTCAGGGTCAGGGCTGAGAATGGCGGTCCCGGTGTCATTGTTCAGCCGGGCGACCAGGATAAAGCCGAACGGCCGGCGGCCCGTGGCGCCGGGGCCCCAGTCATTCGCGTCATTGATCGTGATCGTCGAATCACCATAGGTGATCTGGGTGACCTGCGCGGTTATGCAATGTGTCGGGGATAAGTTGGCGAAGACGAGATTGTAGGTGTCCTGCAAATCCTCAGCGAGCTGGTAGATGATCTGGGTTGGGCCTTGGTTTGGGAGGGTGATGTGGCCGGTCGTCGGATCGACGCCTGGCCCCTCATAAGTCCAAGCGTTGGGCGCGATCGCGGTGATGGTGATTGTGATGGGGGGGGGCGGATTGACGGTCGTGGTCATCGCGGTCTCCTCATTTCTCAAATTGTGACAAGATCAATAAGTAACTTGGGTCGCGATATCCAATTTTATCGAGTGTCGATATGTAAACACCAACGGATATTTTATTTCCGAGGCACAAATTGATACGGATCCAAGTGTCTATATTATAGTAGTCATTGGGATTTTTATCAATAAGATAGCGAGCAATGGGCAGGGACTCTTCGCACAATTTTTCTTTTAGATCATTCTGTCCTTTGGCGCGATGTATCATCGCCATTTGAAACAGGCCACGTGCCATTTGTTGGCGATAATCCAGATCCTGTTGGCGGCTTTCGGGCATGATGCGCAGTTTGTCCAAGGCGGATTCTAGAACGTGTGCTGATTCATTTGCTCGGCCCATGCGTAGTAAAGTATCCGCGACATGAAATTGATTGCCGGTCTCGGCCAGTTGCCATTCCGCACTTCCCTCGCCCCGCGCGGTGATTTGCGCCAATGTTCCGGCGTTCGCGTACAGAATGGCCAATGCCTCATCAAACTTCTGACGGCCATTCAGAATCTCAGCCGCGAACACGCGGAGCTTGATTTGCGTCTGTTGCCAAAGTTGATTGCTGGCGTCGCGGGCCGTCAGGTCTTGGATAAGGGACTGCGCCTGGCCAAGCTCTTCGGCGGCCGCATCCAGATCACCCAGCGCGTACAGCAGGCGCGCCCGGCGATACAGCGACGTCACCAGACGGAAGGTCCATAGCAGTTCCGACGGTGCCGTGGCCCGCAGGGACTGGAACTGCTCTTTCTCTTGAGCGAAGAGTGAGAGCGCTTCCCGCAACTCCCCCTCCGCCTCATGGGCGGATCCCAACCATGACAGGGTATTGGCGATGCCGCTGCGCAGGCTGCGGTTGTCAGGCCGGCGTTCCAGGGCGCGCCGTTTCAGGGCGAGGGAGGATTCGAACAATCTCCGGGCCGCCTGGGTGTCGCCGCGCGCTTGAGCGGCCGACCCCAGGTTGGTGCGGGCGTACGACAGTTCGATCCACGCATCGACATCGTTGGGCGCCAGCGCCACCATGCGCTGGCTATAGCGTTCATAGTCCCGGAAGAAGGTCTCGGCCTGCGCCACGTCACGCTGGTCCAGGCTGATCTGGCCCATCCAGAAGGCGTCGGCACCCAGATCCTTCAGCAGCTCCTGGCTTTCCAGGCCCTCTGCCAAATTCGTATCAAGTAAGCTTTTCGCCCTGGCCAAGGCCACCTGCCCGCTTTTCGGGTCGCCGCGCGATCGCGCCACCTCTGCCAAGGTCTGCAAGGCACGCGCCTGCTGGTTCCGATCTTCTGCGGTGAGTGATGACAAGTTTTCTTGACTGAAATAACTCAGGGCTTTTTCCCCGATGTCCGACAGCAGATCCAGTCGGCCCAAAGGGCGTAGCTTGTCGGCGAAGTTGCCGACCATGAAGTTCATCAGGTCCACCGCCTGATGCTTGCGCTGTTCCGCCGCCTTTTCCGCCTGGCGGGCCACCAGGCCCAGCGTGCCGGCGACGACGGCGATGACGGCGAAGCTGGCCATGGCCACCAGGCGCCGTCGTTCGGCCTGCCGCGCCCGCGCCGCCGAGGCGTCGATGTAGGCGCGCACCCCGGCATCCAGGGGGATGGGGGCGAAGTCGGCCAATTCCCGCGCCTCTTCCAGTTGCTGCCCCCGGGGCAGCAAAAGATCGACGCGGCGCCCCTCCGCCGTCCAGCGCTTCGCCGCCTCCTCCATTCGGCTGCGGGCCTTGAGGAAGCGACGGTGGTCAGCGATCCAAGCGGTGGCCCGGGGCCATTGCCGCAGCATGGCCTCATGGGCGACACCAAACACCGGTTCACCGTCATAGACTTGTGAGACGAACAGCCGTTGCCGCACGAAGGTGTCGACCAGGGTCTGTTCCTCCGGTGTGGCCAGGGCGCTCCAGGGTATGCGCCGGCTGCGCGCCGCCTCGTCACTGGCGCCCACGGTGACCACCAGCGACAGGACGCGGCTGAGGGCGGCCCGGCTGGTGGCGGGAAGTCCCTCCAGCGTGGCGTCGGCCCGCCTGCCGATGGCACCACCCAGGCCACCCAGGGCGCGATAGCCGGCGATCGTCAGTTCGCGGCTGGTACTGCGCTGCAGATAGAGTTCGTGCAGCGTGTATTGCAGCAGGGGCAGGGCGTCCGGCTGGTCCGCCGCTGCGTCGCACAGCATGTCGTCCAACCGCTCACCGGTTTCCGGATCGGTGCCGAAACGAAGCCCGGCGACAATGGCGGGCAGCCTGATCATGTGGATAATCTCGGCCCGCGTGGGCGGTCCCAGGTCGAAATGTCCCCCTCGGGCTTTGGCGGTCATCAGCAACGGTTCGCCGGCGACATCAGGGTAGAAATCGTTGCGGCAAGCGGCGATGACCAGGATATGTCCGCTGCGCGCCAAGTGACCCAGCGCGGTAAAAAACTGCAACCGCTGCGCCTCGCCGACGGTGGCGTCGTGGAATACCGCTTCCAGGCGGTCGATGAACAGGATGGCCCGGCCGTCCCGAGGGGGGCCAACCGCTTCGTCCAGGAACAGGGGGCGATCAACCCCGGTCAGGGCCGTTCCGATGGTGTCGGCGCTCAGCCCTTGCAGCAGGGGGCGTCCGTCAACCTCCAGGTCCAGCAGGGCGCCGCCGATGGCCAAAGGCAGGGGGATGTCCTGGACATCGCCCAGATCCAGGACGCTGGTACCAAGCAAGGGGAAAAGCCGGTCCTGCGATTTTAGGGACGGAATCAGGCCCGCCTGCACCAGCGATGTCTTGCCGCTGCCGCTGGGGCCCAGGATCAGGACTAGGTCGTGCCCGCCGGCGACCTGGGCGGCCACGGTCGCCCGCAATTGGGCGATCGCCGTGTCCCGGCCAAAGAACACGGTCGCGTGCCTCTCATCGAAGGCGTCCAGGCCGACGAAGGGCGAGGTGTCGATCCACATGTCCAGGACGGTGGTCTTGCCATCCGCCGCGACGGGGGTGACCGTGGCCACGGTGCGGTATCCGCGTTTGCGGATGTTTTCGATGTACCTGGGGTCACCGGCGGTATCGCCCAGCAGTTTGCGCAACTGCGTGATCGCCTTGTGGACCTGGTTCTCCCCTACCGCCAGACCGTCCCAGCATAGGTTCAACAGGTCGTCCGCGCTTAGGATCTGGCCCGAGCGCTCACACAGGGCCAGCAGGACATCCATGGCCCGCGGCTCGACCTTCAAGATCTGCGGGGCCAGCCCATGACTCCCCTGCTCTTGCCTCAATGTGCAGGTCTGCGCATCGACTAGCCAGTCACCGAAGTGAAAGCTCTTCGTTTGCAATTCTTCCCCCCGCTGGGCCCACACCCATTCCCCGTGTGGGCATCTGCCCCTGGGGTGCTTTTAGCACATCCCCAAAAGGGTTAATGCGTTAAAATAGAGGAAGTATTTCGGAACTGCTCGTGATGGCCGGCCAGCGGCGATGGGATCGCCGGGGGAAAGGGGCAGCTCAGGCACCGTCTCCGCACACCTCGATGCCGGCGGCGGCGAGCAACAGATGCTGCTGGTCGCCCGCGATCTTCAGGCCGCTGTATCCCGCCAACTGACGGATATCCAGGCCGCTGACCTCCGCCCCGCGCAGGTCGGCGCCATCCAGCTTGGCGTCGGTGACGATGGCCTGGAACAGGTCGCTGTCGCGCAGATCCGCGTCTGTCAGGTCGGCGGCGTGCAGGTCGGTTTCCCGCAGCCGGCAGCGGGTGATCACGGCGTCGCGCAGCGACAGCCGCGACAGGTCGGCCAATTCGAAGGTGCAGTCGCGGAAGGTGGCGCGATGCACGGTCTGTGTGCGGCTCAGCACGTGGTGGAAATCCACGAGGTGGAAGCGCGCGCCGAGGAAGGTGCAGCCTTCCGCCTCCACGTCGAACAGGGTGCAGCGGTCCAGTGTGGCGAATGACAGGTCGCAGCGGCTGAGGCGGGCGGCCCGCAGGTCGCTGAAGGCCAGGGTGCAGCCGGCGGTCTTGTCCTCCGGGTCGATGAAGCGGCACTCCTCCAGCACCGCGTCGCGCAGCTTGGCGTGCGACAGGCGGCAGCGGATGAACTGGCAGTTCTTGAAATGGGCGTCGCTGAAGTCGATGGCGGTGAAACGCACATCCTCGAAAACACAATCCTCGAACCGGCAGCCGGCGGCATCCAGGTCACGCCAGTCCATGGCGGTGAGGCGGGCGTCGCGGACCAAGCCGGTGGCCAGCAGATCTTCCAGGGTGTCGATGTCCATCCGGCCAGCCTCGTCAACCACGGGGAGGGCCCTACGATAACGTGGGCGGGGCTGTCGTCATCGTGCCTTCTGCGCAAGGTGCGGCGGCTCGTTCCGCACTACCGCGGTCAGGGCGCATTGGGTCAGCACCAAGGCCAGCAACAGGCCTGTGGCGGCGTGGCGGAGGAGACGGGACATGGGGCGGACATCGGCTGGGGGCGGGAGGATGTTGAAGTAGAACCCGCCGCGCGTCCGCCAATGCACCCGTCCTTCCGGTATCAGCCGAATTACCCCTGGGGCGTGTAATCCAGCTTGGGATACCAGTGCGGCGGCCGGCCGCCTGGGGTGCAGTCCAGCACCATCCACAATGGCGCCGGGTCGGGCGCGCCGCGCGGATCCTGGCCGGGGTCGGCGGTGGCACCGGTCATCTCGCCCGACCAGAAATGGCGGATGGTGCCGTCGCGCCGGGTGAAGACGTTCAGCGCCGGGATTTCCGACCCGTCGGCCAGCACACCGAAATAGTCGCGGGAGTAGGCGCCGTCGGCGTCGCTGTAGAGCCGCAGGTGGCGCCAGCCGCGCTCCCGCTTCCAGGCCAGCAGCTTGTCGATGGGTGACCGGGCGATGACGGCCAGCGACACCTGTTGATCGATGTCAGCGGCGTTGCCCTCCCACCCGCCCAGCAGGTTGGTGCACATGGGGCAAGGGCGTTGGCGTTGGGGGCCGAACATATAGCTGTAGAGCACCAGGGTGTCCTTGGTCCCGAACAGGCCGGCGAAGTCGGTGGTGTCGCCATCCTCGCCTACGAAGCGGTAATCGCCGGTGACTGGGCCGCCGGGCGGCAGGGCACGGCGCTGCGCCGCCACCCGTTCCAGATGGCGGCGCAGCTCAATCTCCTCCGCCAGCAGGGCGGTGCGGGCGGCACGGTACTCGGCGCTTTCGTTGGGGAAGCGCACGGGATTGTCGCGGGCCAACTGGTCGGCCGGGATCAGGGTGGGGGCATCCATGGTCACGAACTCCTCCGTTGGTTTTTGCCGTTCAGGAAAGGGCGGCCAGGTCCGCCCGCAGGCGGTCGGGGCCCGGTTGGCCGGTATCGCCGGTGTCCAGCCAGCCCTCGATCTGCGCATGGGTTGCGCGCCAAATGGGCAGGGCCGCCGCCAGCCGCTCAAGCCCCGTGGGGGTCAGGGTCAGCACCCGGCCGCGCCTGTCCTCCGGATCCACGGTGACGGTCAGCAGGCCGTCCCGCTCCAGCGGCTTCAACGCCGCCGTCAGGGTGGTGCGGTCCACCGCCAACACCTCGGCCACCGGGCCGAGGCGGGCGGGTATCGGCCGGTTGAGCGACATGAGCAGCGAGAACTGGCCGTTGGTCAGGCCCACCGGGCGCAGGGCCTCGTCAAACCGCCGGGCCACCCGGCGGGCGGCGCGCTGTAGATGCAGGCACAGGCAATGGTCGCGCACATGCAGCGTGGTGGCATAGGGCACGGTGGCGTCGGGCATCGTCGTGCCCAGGGCCGTGGCGGCGATGTCGAGCGTCTTGGACATCAGCCATTTATGTTGATATCAACCTTATGAGTCAAGAACAACGCGACGGCCAGGTGGCCGCCGCGTCGGGTGAGTCATATCGCGGGGTCAGATGGGCAGCCCCACATAGTTCTCGGCCAGGGCAGTGGCGGCGGCGCGGGAGCTGACGACGTAATCCAGATCGGCTTCGCGGATGCGATGCTCGAAGGGGCTGGCGGCTTCATCGGTGTGCAGCATGGTGGTCATGTACCAGGAGAAGCGCTCGCCTTTCCAGATGCGGGCCAGGCAGGTGGCGGCATAGGCGTCCAGGCCGGCGCTGTCGCCCTGGGCGTAGAATTTCTCCAACGCGCGGGACAGCACCAGCACGTCGGCCACGGCCAGGTTCAGGCCCTTGGCGCCGGTCGGCGGCACGATGTGTGCGGCATCGCCCGCCAGGAACAGCCGGCCGTGGCGCATGGTCTCGCAGACGAAGCTGCGCATGGCGATGATGCCCTTCTGGATGATGGGCCCCTCGGTCAGGGTCCAGCCGTCCACCGTTTCCAGCCGCTGGTGCAATTCCGACCAGATGCGCGCGTCGGGCCACAGGGCGATGTCGTCCTTGGGATCGCACTGGACGTACAGGCGCTGGATCTCCGGCGACCGCATGCTCAGCAGGGCGAAGCCCCGATCATGGCGGGCGTAGATCAGCTCATGGTGGGACGGCGGCGCCTCCGTCAGGATGCCCAGCCAGCCATAGGGGTAGATCTTCTGAAACTCCTTGCGCGCCGCGGCCGGGATGGCCTGGCGGCTGGGGCCGTGGAAACCGTCGCAGCCGGCGATGAAGTCGCAGGTCAGCACGGCGGGCGTGCCGTCGGCCTGGGCGTAGGTGATGAACGGCCGGTCGCTGATGATGTCGTGCAGCGCCACGTCCCTCACGCCGAAATGGATTTCGGCGCCCTGGGCCAGGCGGTGGGCCACCAGGTCCTTGATCACCTCATGCTGGGGATAGACCGTCACCTTTTTGCCGCCGGTCAGCTCCACCATGTCCAGGTGATGGCTTTGCCCCTTGAAGCGCAGGGTGATGCCGGTATGGAAATGGCCCTCGCGCATCATGCGCTCCCCCACGCCCAGCTGGTTCATCAGATCGACGGTCCAGTTCTCCAGCACCCCGGCGCGGATGGTGCCCTCGATCTCTTCCCTGGTGCGGGATTCGAGAATGACGCTGGCGATGCCGTGGCGGTGCAGCAGTTCCGACAGGAACAGGCCGGCGGGACCGGCGCCGATGATGCCGACCTGGGTGCGGATCTTGGGTGTTGCGACCATGGGGTGGGCCCTCCCTAGGCTGGGATTTTTATCCTGGACCGCCTGCATCAGGCCGGCCGACCCCGGAACGATAGGGGTGGGCAAGGCCGTCCTGGAATGGACGGGGGTTCACAAAAATTGGATTTTTTCGCAACGATCGCCCAAGATAACCGTCTGCCCACCTAACAGGGCGGGGCATTAGAACCATCGAGCCTATCGATACATGTTATCGGCCATATCGATCTATTCTTGGCATTTTTCCACCACGCCGACGCGGCGGTCATGAGCCGTCCGGACATTCCCGTCTTTTCCCTGTATGGCGAGGCGCCGGCCACGGCCGAGGACCGCTTCCTGCATGTGGAGCTGATTGAGGACCGCAGCAGCCTGGTGGATTGGCGCATCCGCCCGCACCAGCATGGCGACCTGGTGCAATTCCTGGCCATCCGCGAGGGCGGGGGGCGGGTGCAGGCGGACCAGCGCACCTGGACCTTCGACGGGCCCACCCTGATTCTGGTGCCGGCCGGCGCGGTGCACGGCTTCGCCTTCGCACGCGGCACCATAGGCTGGGTCGTCACCCTGTCCGACCGCATCCTGCGCGGCCTGGCCCAGCGCGATCCCGCCTTCGCCGTCCTGGCTCGGGAACCCGCCTGCCTGGATATGGCGGGGCAGGGGCAGGCCTTCGCCGCCGTGCTGGCCGCCGCCGATGGCATCTTGGGTGAACTGCGCGGCCAGGGTGCCGGCCACCGCGCAGCGGCGGAGGGGCATATGCTGCTGCTGCTGGCCGCCATGCTGCGGGTGGCGCGCCCGCCCGAGGCGATGAGCACCGCGGCCGGCGGCCGCTCCGGCCAGGTGGCGCTGGTGGCGGCCTTCCGCGCTCTGGTGGAGCGGCACTACCGCAGCCACCGGCCGCTGGACGCTTACCTGACGGAGTTGCGCACCTCCTCCTCCACCCTGCGCGCGGCCTGCCTGGCGGTCACCGGGCGCCCTGCCATCGGCCTGATCCAGGATCGGCTGATGACCGAGGCCAAGCGCCTGATCCTCTACAGCGGCCAGACCATTGCTGCCGTGGCCTATGAACTGGGCTTCGAGGATCCGGCCTACTTCTCCCGTTTTTTCAACAAGCAGAGTGGCGAGGCGCCGCGCGTCTGGCGACGGCGGCTGATGGCGGAATGGCCGGTTGCCGATACCGCCTCGCTGGAACCGCCGGACCCACTGGCGTCCCCGATCGCTGATACGTAAACAACGGCTTGCCGGGGCCCGCGCCTGGCGCATGCGGCCGCCTGCCGGCTAAATGATTTTGATTCTTAACGGTATGGATGTTGCGCTTAATCCGGTAGTCGCGGCCGCCCAGCAGGGGCGGCCTGTCGCCTGACAACACGGGGGCGCGAGGGTTCCGATGACCGCATGGCACTTGATCACCGATCAGTTCCCCGTCGAGCAGCGTCGCGACGTATGGCGCGACGCGCTGGAGAAACTGAAGCTTCCACTGGACCATTTGCCGGAAGATGAAGACTTCTTCGCCAAATTGTTGTGCCTGAAGTCGCCTCTTGGCATCGAATTCGCCCGCATCACTTCCTCGCCGCAGGAAATATCCGGCCGCCTGATGAAGAAGGTGGACGCTGTCTGGCTGATTGTCTTGATCGAGGGAAGCGCCACCTTGACTCATCCGGGTGGTAAACTGGAGCTGGCGCCGCAGGATATCATCTATGGCCAGACGGGAATCCCCGCCTCGTTGTCCTTCAGCACCAAATTCCAGGTCCTTTACGCTCTAATTCCCAAGTCGGCGGTCAACCCTCGATTGATAACGCCGCTATCTTTCGGTGTTTTGCATTTGCCGGGGCGGTCAGGAATTGGGCATGTGCTTTCGGGAATGCTCAAGGCTTTGGCAGAAACATTCGGCACGTTGACCGAAGGTCCGCTGCGACCCATCGACATGGCGTTGTCAGAGTTCCTGATGACGGCCCTGGCCGACAATCCGCAGGTGCAGACGGCGCGCGGTTCGGCCGGCATCCGCTCCATGGCGCTGCAGCGGATCTGCCAGATCATCGAGACCCGGCTCAGCGATCCTGACCTGACGCTGGAGGATGTGGCCAACGAATATGGCGGCTCCGCCCGCTATCTGCAAAAGCTGTTCAAGGAGGTCGACCAGACCTTCAGCGGCTATGTCCGCAACCGCCGGCTGGAACGCTGCCGGCATGATTTGATCAACCCCACCTTCGCCCATCTCGGCATTTCCCAGATCTGCTTCCGCTGGGGCTTCAACGAGGCGGCGCACTTCAGCCGCGCCTTCCGCGACCGGTATGGCACCACCCCGCGCGCCTATCGCCAGTCGGCGGGCTTGGCTGATAACGACAACGGCGATTTCCAGGTGCCGCCTGGCGCGGGCACGGAGGGTGCCGCCGCCCGTCAGTTCGCGGAATAGGGCCGGCCTATAAACGGCGACGGCGCCCCATCTGCGGGGCGCCGTTGGACCTTGCGGTGTTGGGATCCAGGCAGAGGCATCTTAAAGGTCCACCACCAGCATCTCGCTGACCGCCCGGGAACAGCAGGGGGTGAACAGGCGGTTCGCCTTATGCTCCGCCTCCGTCAGGACGCAGTCGCGATGCTCCGGCGTGCCGTCCAACACACCGGTGATGCAGGCGCCGCACACCCCTTCGGCGCAGGAAATGGGCAACTCGACATTGGCGCCGGCCAGGGCTTCGGCCGCTGTCTGGTCGGCCATGACGGGGATGACGGCACCGGTGGAGCGCAGGCGCAACAGGAAGGGGCGGTTGGCGCTGGCATCGGTCCCAGGCTCGGCGGCGAAGCGTTCCAGGTGGATATGGTCGGCCGGCCAACCCAGGCCCTCGGCCGTGGCGATGGCCGCGTCCAGCAGGGCGGCGGGACCGCAGAGATAGAAATGGCGCCCCGGGGCGGGTGGGCCGATCAGGACGGCCAGATCGGGCCGCCCCGTTTCCGCTGTCACGTGCAGGTGCAGGTTCTCCGGCCCCACCGCCTGGCGGGCGGTGTCCAGCAAGGCGGCACGCTCGCGCCTGCGCACCAGGTAGTGCAGCGTGACGCCGCCTTCCCCCGCCAGGTGCGACGCCATGGACAGCAGGGGCGTGATGCCGATGCCGCCGGCGATCATGACATGCGATGTCGCCCCGGCCGCCAGGGTGAACAGGGCGCGGGGCCGGCGGATGCGCACGGTGTCGCCCGCCGCGACCGTGTCGCACAGGGTGCGCGATCCGCCGCGTCCCTCGGCCTCCCGCTGCACGGCGATGCCGTAGCGGCGGTTATCGGCCGGCGCGCTGTACAGGGAGTACTGGCGGGTCAAGCCGGTGCCGTCCCCCGCCCCCCCCACTGCCACATCAATGTGCGCGCCGGGCTGGAAGGCGGGCAAGGGGACGCCCATCGGGTCGGCAAGGTCGAACAGGAAGACGTCGCCCCCATCCCGCACCTTGGCGGTGACGCGCACGGGGAACCAGTCATCGGTGCCGGTCATCGTCCCATACCCCCGTCAGGCGGCCAGGTCGCCGAAGGCGACGGTCAGCATGCTGAGCGATCCGTGTTCCACCCGGTCGTTGACCAGGGTCACGGCGTCGCCCGGCTGTCGGGTGCCCAGCACATAGAGGAAGGGCAGGAAATGGTCGGGTGACGGGATGCTGGCCGCGGCGTCCGGTCCGGCCTTCTGGAAGTCGATCATGGGCTGGGGCGTGTCGCTGGCGATGCACTGCTTCACCAGGTCGTTGAAGCGGGCGGCCCAGGGATAGGGCGGGGTGCTGGGGTCCCAGTTCATGCGTCCCAGGTTGTGGACCACGTTGCCGGTGCCCACGATCAGCACGCCCTCGTCACGCAGGGCCGCCAGCCGCCGCCCCACCTCGAAATGGTGGGCGCCTGGCTGGGTTCCGTCCATGCTCAGCTGTACCACCGGAATGTCAGCCTTGGGGAAGGCCTTGACCAGCACCGACCAGGTGCCGTGGTCCAGGCCCCACTTCTGGTCCTGGATAACGGGCAGGGGCGCCAGCACCTCCGCCACGCGCGTGGCCAGTTCCGGACTGCCCGGTGCGGGATACCGCACGTCGAACAGGGCCTGGGGGAAGGCGCCGAAATCATGGATGGTGGGCGGCCGTTCCATGGCCGTCACCGCCGTGCCCCGGGTGTACCAGTGGGCGGAGATGACCAGGATGGCCTTGGGCGCACCGAGAAGCCGCCCGATCCTGGTCCATTCCCGGGTGCAGACGTTGTCCTCCAGGGCGTTCATGGGGCTGCCATGGCCGAAGAAGATGGTGGGTAGGCGGTTAGTGGTCATTTTTTAGTCCCTCAGGCGGCGGGCACCGGCGTCCGCCGGCTTGCCTTATCCTCACCTTTCAGTCCGCTACGCTCCCCGAAAGGTTCCGGCGGCTGCGGTCGCAGCCTAGCGGCACGAGATGGACCTCGTGCCGCACTTTATCAGGCTCAGGCGGTGGGCTTCACGCGGGCCCAAGTGTCCTGATAGCGGCGCACCAGCCAGCCGTTGAATTCCCGCTGCGCCTGTTCCTGCCAGGAATAGCGGCCGCGGATGGCGTGGCGGGAGCGCAGGCCCACCTGCACCATCTCATCCACATGCAGATCCTGGGCGATGATGGCGGCGGTGGAATGCTTGTTCATCGCCAGCTTGTCGTCGAACAGCGGATCCTCCAGCGCGCCCGGCGCCACCAGATAGCCCTGGTCCATCAGGTGCGTCTCCGCCCCATCCGCCCGCAGGATCAGATAGATGATCATGTCGCTGGTGATGACCAGGGACAGGGTGGGCGGCACGTTGACGAACAGCATGCGGTTGCGCTCCGCTTCCCCCAGCGCGGGGAAGACCGGCAGGATGGCCTTCTGCGTGGGGTTGAAGCTGGCGTCGGCGTGCAGGGTGCCGTTGGTGCGGTAGTATCCGGCGGTGTCCGCCGGCAGGTCGTCGGGGAAGGCCGCCAGGCGCGAGGGCACGAAGTCATGCAGGGCGCCGCCGTGCAGACGGTTGGCGTGATAGCCGTCGTTGTTGTTCTCGAACATCACCTTCCAGTTCCAGGGGAACTTGATGTCCCGATCCGGTGCCGGGCCGTTCAGCGTCGCCATGGAATAGGGCGCCATGACCCCCTCCAGCGCCGCCAGCCGGGGGGCCAGGGCGGGGGCGTCCAGATCGAAGTTGACGAAGATGAATCCGTGCCAGACCTCGACCTTGAACTGGGGAAGCTTGATGTCCTTCTTGTCGAAGTTACAGGTCTTCTCCATGGCCGGCGCGCCGATCAGCTGGCCGTCCAGCCCGTAGGACCAGTGATGGTAGGGGCACAGGAAGGCGCGGGTGTTGCCTTGCCCCTCCGCCACCAGCATGGCGCGGTGCTGGCAGACGCTGGACATGGCGCGGATCATGCCGTCCCGGCCACGCGCCACCACGATGGGTTCATCGATGATGCTGGTGGTGAAGTAGTCGCCCGTCTCCTTCACCCAGGATTCCCGGCCCACGCATAGCCATTCGTGATTGAACAGCGCCTCTTTCTCGAACTCATAGAATTCGCGGTCGGTGTAGCACAGCGGCGGCAAGGTCTCCGCCGCCTCCACGCCCAGGGCCGAACTGTCCAGGCCGCTGAAAAAGGCGTCATTCAGGAAAGAGTGCTTCATCGTTTGAACCCCCACGCCATGCCCCTTGTTTGTCTGATCGTCGCGGCGTCAGTCCTCGCGCGGCGGGAACACGCCGCGGGGAATGCGCACATGGATGCCCTGGGTGCCGTCCACCACCTGAGTAACGCCAAAGTCGGCCGCGATGCTCATCAGCGAATAGGCGTCGTCGCGGCTCAGGTTCTGCTGCTCGGTCAGCAGCTTCAGCATGTCGACCGAGGCGTTGCGCATGGCCACGTTCAGGTCGGGGTCGAAGCCGTGGACGATCCAGCAGTCCGGCGTTTCCAGCAGCGGAGAGGGGAAGCGGAAGTCCTTGCGCAGGAAGACCTGGAACATGACGTTCAGCGACGCCTCGATGGCGGTCCCGCTCAACTCGCCATCGCCCTGCGAGACGTGCGGGTCGCCGATGGAGAACAGCGCGCCATCGACCTGGACGGGATAGTACATCGTGGCGCCGGCGCCGATGCGCCAGTTGTCGATGTTGCCGCCGTGCAGGCCGGGCGGGATGGTGCTGACCCGGCCGGCCACGTCCGGTGCCACGCCGGCCGTGCCCAAGTGCGGGCGTACCGGCACGCGCACGCCGGGCAGGGCCTTCTGCCGGTCGCATTCCGGGCAGTTGGTGATCTTGCCCGGCACGTCGTAGCGGCCGGGAAAGTCATAGGCGTAGAGGGCGTGGGCCTGCTGGCTCATGGCGTCGATCTCATAGATCGTCACCCGCTCCTTCTCCCCCATTTCCTTGAACAGATGGCCCCAGTTGGCCGCCAGATTGGAACCGTAGCGGGTGCGGGGCGTCATCTTCAGGTAGTGGACCTCCAGCATGTCGCCGGGCTTGGCGCCCTCGACATAAATGGGGCCGGTCATGATATGGACGCCCGGGTTGCGGTCAGCCTCCGGGATTTCCTTGAAGATGCGGGCCACCGCCTCGTCCATCATCAGGTCCGGGGCGTCGCCGGCGTGGTGGGTGATCGCCTCCGCCTGGATGATGTCACCGCTCTTGACCGTCAGGGCCGGCGCTTGGTCGGGGGTGAAATAGCCCCAATGCACGGTGCGCGGCGTGGCCGGCAACAGGTGCAGCGTCGGCCGGATCTTGTGCCGTTCCGCCGCAGCGGCGCGATCCAATTGAACGGTCATGTGTCCCCCTGGTTCAAGCGTCCGGGCGGCCCCGCCGGGGGCGCCCTCATGGGGAAAACCTTAGGGCCGCCCGGTGCGGCGATCTTGCCTGCACGCGCATGGCCGCTTTCGCCAGCACGCCGTCGCCGCCCCACGGTTCCGCCCGGGCAAGCTTTCATGCGTTAATCGGCAAGAGCGGGGGGAACAGGGCCGCCTATGATCCCCTGACGGCACCCGCGCACAGGGGCGGGGCCCAGTAACGCATCCAGGCAAAGCATGGGGCAGGGGATAGGGCATGACGACGCATGACACGGCGCTGGTGGTTTCCGATGAAGAGGCCGCCGCCATCACCAAGGCCATCGACCGGGACGAGCTGGTGAAGCTGGTGCTGGACCTGTGCGGCATTCCCTCGCCCATGCGCCAGGAACGCCGGGCCGGCGAGTTCGTCCACGGCTGGATGGCGGAGAACGGCTTCGCCCCGCGCAAGGCCGGGCTGCTGGAGCACCGCTTCAACGTCATCGGCACCTATGGCGGCAAGGGGGACGGACCCAACCTGCTGTTCACCAGCCACCTCGACACCGAAAGCCCGTTTTATGATGAAACGGACCGGTACACCTATCGCCCGGAAACGGTGGCGGACCCGCAATGGCTGGGTGCCTGGCTGGAGGGGGAGACCTTCTTCGGTCATGCCGTGGGCAACGACCGCGGCCCCATGGCCTGCTTCCTGATGGCGGCCAAGGCCCTGAAGAAGGCGGGTATCGACCTCAGCGGCCTCCTATACCTGACGGCCTGCCCGGGCGAGATCGGCCCCGAACCGGCGGAGGAGCGGGGCGGCGTCGACTATCTGGGCAAGGAGCTGGGCGCCTGCTACCTGATGTCCCACGGTGGGGTGGCACCGGACTACGTCATCTCGGCCGAGGGCACGGACTTCGGTGTCAACTGGACGGCGTGCGGCTATGCCGACTTCCGCGTCACGATTTATGGCCAGGGGGTGTTCACGCCCCTGCTGACCCATCCCGAGGCCCTGGCCGACCATCCCAGCCCCCTGGTCAAGGTGGCGCCGGCCATCGAGATCATCCAGCGCTGGGCGCGGGAGTATGAGGTCAAGCACCGGTACGAGGGGCCGGGCGGCACCGCCGTGCCCAAGGTGCAGATCGGCGCCATCCGGGGCGGCACGCCGCAGGCCATGGGGGCGGCGAGCGAGGTGTGCAACGTCTACGTCCAGGTGGCGTTGACCCCGGTGCAGACCATCGCCGCCGTGGACCGCGACCTGAAGCGCGCCTTCCGCGAGGCCGGCTTCGGCGACGTCAAAATCCAGCCCTACACCGTGCGTCACGGCTTCACCGCCGACCCGGTGGCGGTCCGGCCGCTGCAGATGGCTTTGGACCATGCCCATGGCCGCGTGCGGGGCGGGCCGCAGCCCATCAGCAATTCCGTCTATTCCAGCATGTGGCGCGACCACAACGTCTTCAACATGAACCGCATCCCGTCCGTGACCATGGGGCCGCGCCGCTGGCGGCCCAGCATCGACGACCTGGTGGACTGCACGCGCCTGTACGCCATGGCGGCGTTGGCGCTGTGCGGCCGGGCGCCGTGAGGCGGGATGCCGGCATGCCGGTGCCGGATCTGCTGGTGCTGGGCGGCGACGTCGTCACCATGGATGCCAGCCGCACGGTCTGGCGCCAGGGCGGGGTAGCCATCGCCGACGGCGGGATCATCGCGGTGGGCAAGGCCGAGGCGCTGCGGGCGCGCTGGCCGGCGGCCCCGGTGCTGGATGCCGGCGGCGGCCTGATCACGCCCGGCCTGATCAACGCTCACCAGCACCTGACGGGCGATCCGCTGGTGCGCAGCCTGATCCCGGACCGGCAGTCGTCGGACGAATCCATCTTCGGCTGGGCGGTGCCCATTCACGGCGCGCACACCGCCGATGATGATGAGCTGTCAGCCACGCTCACCGCCGTGGAATCCCTGAAATACGGCACCACCACGCTGATAGAGGCCGGCACCGTGGCCCATCCCTTCCGCGTGGCTGCCGGCTTGGCCCGCGCCGGGATTCGGGCGGCGGTGGGCTGCTGGGGCTGGGACGTTTCCGACGCCCCCTACGCCGCGCCGACGGATGAGGTGCTGGCCCGCCAGGCGGCCGTATTGGATGGCCTGCCGAAAGGCGGGCTGGTGGAGGGGTGGGTGACCCTGGTGGGGCATGACCTCGCCAGCGACGCCCTGCTGGCCGGCGCCGCCGAGCTGGCGCGCCGGCGGGGCGCGGGCATGACCATGCACATCTCCCCCACCGAGGCCGACGTGACGGCCTATCTGCGCCGGTCGGGGCGGCGGCCGCTGCTGCACCTGGCCGACCTGGGCGTGCTGGGTCCGCACCTGCTGCTGTCCCATGCCGTCTGGCTGGACGATGCCGAGATGGACGCCCTGCTGGCCAGCGACACGGCGGTGGCCTATTGCCCCTGGGCCTACCTGCGCCTGGCCCAGGGTGTCAGCCGGGCTGGGCGCCATGCGGAGATGGTCTTGCGCGGCGGGCGGGTGGCGCTGGGTTGTGACGCGCCCAACGCCGGCGACCTGCCGGACATCCACCGGGCCGCCGCCCTGGCCGCCGGCCTGGCCCGGGACATGAGCCTGGACGCCCATCGTTTCGGAGCCGATACGGCCTTCGCCCTGGCCACCATCGACGGAGCGCGGGCCGTCGGCATGGCCGACCGCATCGGCTCGCTGGAGGTGGGCAAGCGGGCCGACCTAGTGGTGCACGACCCCCATTCCGCCCCGTTCCTGGTGGCGGGCGATCCCGCCCTGCACCTGGTGTGGGGCACCGACGGCCGGTCGGTCCGCGACGTGGTGGTCGACGGCCGTATCGTCGTGCGGGACGGGCGCTGCCTGACGGTGGATGAGGACGCCCTGCGGCGGCAGGCGCGCGCGTCCCAGGCCGCGCTGTTGGCCCGCGCCGGACTGGCCCCGCGCCCGGTGTGGCCCGTATGCTGATTTGGTTAATTATTGGGCAAATTTAAGATCGCTGTTTTTTTAGGCGATAGAACCGTTAAGTGTGCCTATCATCACAGTGGGCGAACGTTTTCGGCATGAATTTGTTCGCCTGTTGGCAAGCGCGGCGACCGCATCGGCTGATAGCGTTTCGGTGATGACTTACACCCATGAGCCCGGGAGTTTCCTGATGCGGCGAGAGTGGTTGGTCTTGGCGGCGGTGTCGTTGAGCTTCTTTTTCCTCAACGCCGCGACGTTCGCCTCGCTGGGCGTGGTGCTCTACACCATGGTCGGCGAACTGCACTGGTCCTTCAAGGCGGCCGGTTTCAGCTTCTCCCTGCTGGGCATCGCCTGCGGCCTGTCCAGCGTCTTCCCCACCACGCTGATGAAGCGCATCGGCCCCCGCTACACCATGGCCCTGGGTGGGCTGGTGCTGGTGGCGGCTTATATGCTGGCCTCGTACACCCACGGCCTGCTGGCCTTCTACGCGGCCATGCTGCTGCTGGGCCTGGGCTATTCGCTGACCGGCAACGTGCCGGCCATCTACACCATCGCCTGCTGGTTCCCGCGCCGCTCGGCCCGCATGATTGGCCTCTACCTCATGATCGGCGCCTTTGGCGGCGTGGTGGGTCCCCCACTGGCCCGCGCCATCGTCGCGTTCAGCGCGGACTGGCGCGTCTACTGGATGGAGATGGCCGGTGTCGCCGTGGCCGTCACCCTGGTCAACCTGCTGTTCCTGCGTGACCGCGCCATCGAGGCCGAGCCGCCGGCGGATGCCGAAGGGGCGCCTGCGGGGCCGGCCGAAATGACCGCGACGGGCTGGACCTACCGCAGCGCCATCGCCACGCCGCAGTTCCTGGCCGTTGCCGCCTCCATGACCATGACCATGGCCTGCGTCACCACCATCAACAGCGTGGCGCTGAACCATCTGGGCATCCTGGGCGTGGCGCCCGACACGGCGGCTTTCGCGCTGGCTGCCATGGCCCTGGTCATGACGGTGGCCAAGGGCGTGGCCGGTCCGCTGTGCGAGATCATGTCCACCCGGCGGCTGCTGGTCCTGGGCCTGGCGCTGCAGGTGGTGGGCATCGCCCTTTTCGCCCATGCCGGCACGCTGGTCGGCATCGGCGCCTTCGCGCTGGCCTTCGGCATCGGCTGGGGTGTGGCCTACCTGGCCGCCAGCGTCCTGCTGCTGGAATATTTCGGCAAGGACATCGGGTCCCAGGTACTGGGCATGGTGTGGACCATCACCACCGTGGCGGCGGCGGGGCCGGTGGCGGCCGGCGCGATCGCCGACCAGATCGGCACCTTCGCCCCCATCTTCTATCTTTATGCCGTGCTGATGGTGGCGGCCATCGTGCCCCTGATGCTGCTGGGGCGGCCGATGCTGGCCGGCGCCAGCCCTTTCGCCCGGCGCGCGGCCGCGCCGGATGACGGGTCCCAGGGCGCCGTCGCCCAAGTGCCCGCAAGCTGAACACGTTTAAAGAATAACAACATTAAATCTGGCGACGTGGGCACCACCCGTGGCAAGGGCTGCGGGTGGTGCCCGCGCGTCTGGCGGTAAAAGCAAAATAATGGACTGTGGCAGGGGTGCATGGTGGGCATGGGGAATGGTGAATTCAGGCAAATTCCCGGGCGTCCTATAACAAGAATACTTCGCGGGATGCCCGCATGCTTGACCTCAAGACGATGCACATCGTCATCTACCAAAGAATGGGGGTCGGGCATGTTGAGAGATGTGAAGCTGCGCTATTGGCAAGGATTCCTGGCGGCCGCGATGATGACGGCCGCCTCCGCCTACGCCCAAACTCCGCCGGCCCCCGTGGACGCGCCGGCCGGTGCCGCCGATGCCGACCTGGACGCGCTGGAGCCCATCATCGTCACGGCGGAGAAGCGTCAGGTCGACCTGCAGAAGGCCGCGCTGTCCGTCACCGCCGTTTCCGCCGACACGCTGGAAAAGGGTAATGTCACGGGGCCGCTGGGCCTGAACGGCTATGTCCCGGGCCTGCAGATCACCCCCAGCGGCGGGTCTGAGGTCATCGTCTCCATCCGCGGCGTAGGCTCGCAGACGCCGGAGAACTTCTTCACCCAGCCGGGCGTCTCCTTCCATATCGATAACGTCTACATCCCCAACAACATCGCGCTCAACCTGGGCTTCCTGGACGTGGACCATGTCGAGGTGCTGCGCGGACCGCAGGGCACCGTGTTCGGGCAAAGCTCCACCGGCGGCGCCATCAACGTCATCAGCAAGCAGCCGGAACTGGGCAAGCTGTCCGGCGACGCGACCGCCACCTTCGGCAACTACAGCTACGCCATGGGCAAGGCCGCGCTGAACGTGCCGGTGGGCGACACGGCCGCCATCCGCGCCGTGGTGCAGAAGACCAGCCACGACGGCTATTCCACCGCCACGGGCGTGCCCGGCGGCTATGACCTGGATGACGCCAACAACGTGAACTACAAGCTGTCGGGCCTGTGGCAGCCGACCGACAACCTGACCGTCACCCTGACGGGCCAGCATTTCGACGACGACCATCATGGGGCCGCCCTGAAGGCGCTGGACGATCCCAACAGCGACCCGCGCCAGGTGACGCAGGACTATCCGGCCAAGTTCAAGCTGGCCATGGATGTCGACACGCTGACGGTCAACTACTCCCTGCCGTTCGCCAACCTGAAGTCCATCAGCAGCTATCAGTACATGGATGCCAAGCAGTCGTTCGACAGCGATCGCAGCACCGTGGCGCTGTTCGGCGGCTATGACACCGTGGCGGCCTGGAACACCAAGAGCCGCGCGATCATGGAGGAGGTGACGCTCAGCTCCAATCCCGGGACCGACCTGGACTGGATCGCCGGCGTCTTCTACATGCATTCCCACAGCAGCCAGTACGTGGTGGAATACAAGGGCACCAACGGCAGCGATCCGACGCCGGTGCTGCCCACCAACACCTCGCCCGCCGCCCTGCCGGCCAACCTCAGCTATGAGAACCTGTCGTCGGTGGACCGCGACAGCGTGGCGCCCTTCGTACAGGCGACCTATCACCTGACCGACCGCCTGCGCCTCACCGGCGGCGTGCGCTACAATGTCGATCAGTATGACGGCTGGGGCTCCGACTACTATGGCAAGCCGTCGCCCCGCTCCACCAACGTCTACGCCCTGACCGGCAAGGCTGAGACCGACTTCGACCTGACGCCGGACAACATGGTCTATGCCAGCTGGTCGCGCGGCTATAAGCCCGGCGGCGTCAACACCGGCACCAGCAGCGCCATGGTCGTCTCCGGCAGCTATGACAAGGAAACGGTGGATAGCTTCGAGCTGGGGTCCAAGAACCGCTTCCTGGCCAACCACCTGAACGTCAACCTGTCGGCCTTCTACTCCAAGTACAATAACATGCAGTACATTGAGGAGGATCCGGTGCCCTACAGCGGCGGCATCGGCAACATCCCCCAGGTGAACATGTGGGGTGCGGAGGTTGAGGCGAAGTACCGCCTGCTGGACAACCGGCTGGAGCTGGGCGCCAACCTGACCCTGATGGATGGCGAGATCCCCGACAGCTACCTGGCGCTGGACCGCCGCCTGGCCGATGCCGCCGCCGCCAAGGCCGTGGCCGCCGGCGTGACATATCCTTATAGTGCTCAGTGGTTCGCCATCCGTGCCGCCCAGTCCATCAACGTCAAGGGCAACACCCCGCCCGACATGCCGGGTGCCGCCGGCGGGGTCAACGCCAGCTGGCAGCAAACCCTGGGCGCATACGGTACCCTGGTGTCGCGGGCCGAGCTGCTGTTCCGCAGCGACTACCAGGCGCGGGTGTTCAACGAGGCCGGGACCGATCACGTGCCGTCGTACAGCCAGGTGAACCTGTTCTTCGAATACACCCCGCAAAGCGGGCCGTGGCGGGCCACCTTCACCGTCACCAACCTGCTGGACCGGGCCGGTATCTCTGGGCGCTACACCGACCCTTACGGCAGCGGCGTGGTCAGCAACCAGTACATTCCACCGCGCCAGATGCTGTTCAGCGTCAATTACTCGTTCTAAGGGAGGCCTGGTTCCATCATGACGCAGACGACCGAACTGAAGCGCGCGCCCTTGCCCTCCGATGCGGGCGGCAAGGACCTGGGCATCTTCCTGCCCATCGCCAACGGCGGCTGGATCCTGTCCTCCTCGGCCCCGCGCATCGACGGCTCCTACGCTTACAACCGCCAGGTGGCCCAGCTGGCCGACGGTGCCGGCTATGACTTCATCATGGCCATGGCCAAGTGGCGCGGCTACGGCGGCGCGACCGAGCATTGGCGCTACGCCATGGAAAGCCAGATGATGATGGCGGGTTTGGCGGAGGTGACGAAGGAGGTCAAGGTGTGGGCCACCGTCCACACCCTGCTGCAGAATCCGGCCGTGACTGCCAAGATGATCATGACCCTGGACCACATCAGCCAGGGCCGCGCCGGCCTGAACGTCGTCAACGGCTCGTACAAGGGCGAGTTCGAGCAGATGGGCGCCTGGCGGGATGAGCTGGACCATGACGAGCGCTACACCTTCGCCGAGGAGTGGGTGCACGCCATCAAGCGGCTGTGGACCGAGGATACGGTCGATTACCAGGGCAAGTACGTGACCCTGACGGACTGCCAGTCCGATCCCAAGCCGTTCTCCCGGCCCTTCCTGGTCTGCGCCGGGTCCAGCAAGCGGGGCATGGCCTTCACCATCAATGAGATGGACGCCATCTTCCTGTCCGGTTCCAGCAAGGAGGAACTGGCCAGGAACAGCGGCATGGCCAAAGCCATGGCGAAAGAGGCCGGACGCGCCATCAAGACCTATTCCATGATGACCTTAGTGCTGGGCGACACCGATGCGGAGGCCGAGGCCCTGGCCGCCCGGTATGTCGAGGGCTTCGACGAGGGCGCCTGGCGCGGCATGATGAAGGCTTACGGCTTCCTGGACGTGGAGATCGGACGCCAGAACGACTTCACCACCAAGGCCAAGTCCGGCTTCATGTCCAGCCATCTGGTGGGCGCGCCCGCGACGATCGCCGCCAAGCTGATCGACATGCTGGGCGGCTGCGACCTGGATGGCATGATGCTGATCTTCCCCGACTACATCACCGGTGTGCCGCGCTTCGCCCAAGAGGTGCTGCCGGCCATCCGTGAGGCTTTTCCCGCTAAGGTGTGACGCGCCATGGACAACGGCATCCGCGAGTATCAGAGCTTCCGCGTGAAGCCCAGCGCCGTGGCGCTAGGGGCGGAACTGCTGGGCATCGACCTGTCGCAGCCGCTGACGGACCTGCAGGTGGCAGAGGTGAAGGACGCCTTCGCCCGTTACCAGGTCATCTTCTTCCGCGACCAGCAGGCCCTGACGCATGACGCGCACAAGGCCTTCGGCCGGCACTTCGGCCGCCTCGCCATCCATTCCGCCGTGGCCGGCATCGACGGCCATCCGGAGATCGTGGCCATCCACGCGGACGCCAATTCCAAGTACGTGGCGGGGGAGAACTGGCACAGCGACCTCAGTTGCGATGCGGAGCCGCCGCTGGGCAGCATTCTCTACATCCACACGCTGCCGCCGGTCGGAGGCGACACCTGCTTCTCCAGCATGTATGCCGCCTACGACGCGCTGTCGGACCGCATGAAGGCCTATCTGGACGGCCTGACGGCGGTGCATGACGCCAACCCCGTCTATCACGCGCTGTTCAAGGATTACGACAAGCGCTACCCCTGCAACAGCCACCCGGTGGTGCGCACCCACCCGGTGACGGGGCGCAAGTGCCTGTTCGTGAACTCCTCCTACACCACTCGCATCGAGGGTGTGCCGGAGGAGGAGAGCAAGGCCGTGCTGGGCCTGCTGTTCGACCATGTGAAGAACCCGAACTTCCAGATCCGCTTCCGCTGGGAACCCCATTCCGTGGCCTTCTGGGACAACCGCGCCGTGCAGCATCTGGCGGTGTGGGATTACTTTCCCAACGTCCGTTCCGGCTTCCGTGTCACCGTCGCCGGGGACAGGCCCTACTGATGCCGACCATTCCGAAAGAGGGCGTGCCGGCAAAGGGCGTCCCAGTTGGGGCCGTGACCGTCACCCTGACGCTGGACCCACCGGTGCCCGCGGCGGCGCTGCCGCCCATGATCCGGCCGGACCGCACGGCCCTGCTGGTCATCGATCCGCAGGTGGACTTCATCGCGCCCGAAGGCGCCATCGGCCAGGCGGGCCTGGATCTGGGCGTGGTCGAGCCGACGCTGGACCGCATCCGCCCGCTGCTGGCCGCCGCCCGCGCCGCCGGCGTGCCTCCCGTCTTCATCCGCGTGATCACCCGGCCGAAAACGGACGGCGCGGCCCTGAAGGCCCTTTATGAGCGGCGCGGCTGGCCGGCGGAGGCGGTGGGCATCTGCCGCGCCGGCACCCCCGGTGCCGACTATTACGGCGTGGCGCCGGAGAACGGGGAGATGGAGGTGGAGAAGGTGCTGTTCTCCGCCTTCGCCGGCACGGATTTCGAGGCGCGGCTGCGGGCCCAGGGCATCGACACCCTGGTGGTCTGCGGCTTCACCACCGAATGCTGCATCGACTGCACGGTGCGCGATGCGTTCCATCGCGACTTCCACGTCTTCATCGTGGCCGACGCCTGCGCGGCGTACGAGCCGGCCCTGCACTGGGGCGCCCTGCACGCCCTGTCCAAGAACTGCGCCCTGCTGGTGGAAAGCGGGGACGTGGCGGCGGTCTGGGGCCAGGCACGTGTCGAGGCGTGACGCCTCCCATTGAACAAGGGGCTGGAGCCAAGCGCGTTCGCGGTTGAACGCGCTTGGCTTCCGTCGTGGCATCACGCCTGGAAATCGGTGTCCACCGACACGGCCCGCCAGGCCTCGATATCGGCCAGTTGGCCGGTCAGCTTCATGGTCGCGTAGCCCACGGCGTCCTCGCCCAACAACAGGCGCAGGGGTGGCGTTTCCGCGTCCAGGGCCTTCAGGATGGCCAGCGCCGCGCGGGCGGGGTCACCCCGCTCCTGGCCGGCATGGCTGGCCAGGATGCGCTTGCATTCCCCAACGGTGGCGTCGTAGTCGGCGGCCAGGTCGGGGCGGTCCGTGCCCGCCTCGCTGCGCTTGCGCGAGCGGCCGGCGAAGTCGGTGCGGAAGCCGCCGGGCTCCACCATGGTCACCTTGATGCCCAGGGGTGCCACCTCCTGCGCCAGCGTCTCGGTGATGCCCTCCAGCGCGAACTTGCTGCCGGAGTACAGGCCCAGGCTGGGCCAGCCCACCAGGCCGGAGACGGAGGTGATGTTGACGATATGCCCGGCGCGGCGGCCGCGCATGTAGGGCAGCACCGCCTGCATCATCGCCAGCGCGCCGAAGACGTTGACCTCGAACTGGGTGCGGGCGTCGGCCAGGCTGGTTTCCTCCACGCCGCCGACCAGGCCATAGCCGGCGTTGTTGACCAGGATGTCGATGCCGCCCCCGTCAATGCCCCCGCTGTCGGCCTCCACCGCCGCGGCCACGCGGTGCGCCGCCGTCTCGTCCGTCACGTCCAGGATGGGCGCGCGGGCCAGGTCCGGCGCCAGGGCGCGGAAGGCGTCGGCGTCGGCCTCGCTCCGCACGGTACCCCAAACCCGATCGCCCCGGGCCAGCGCCGCCTGGGCCAGCGCCCGGCCGAAGCCCGAACTGACGCCGGTGATCAGCCAGTTGCGCGGTCTTGTCGTCGTCATCAAACGCCCCATCGGTAAAAAAGTGGCCGTGGGACCACGCCCACGGCCAGTCTTCGGAGATCGAACCATCCTGAACCGCAGGCGACCGTCGGCCCCGGAGTGAGCACCGCAGGGCGGAACGAGGATAGCCAAGGCCACGGACGTGGCCGCCCGGCGCTTGAGGGAAGTTAAAACGGCCGGTCGCCCTTCACCCACATGCGGTGCATCAGGCGGGTATACTTCTTGTCGTCGTACAGGGTGCCGGTGTGCAGGGTGCAGCGGTTGTCCCAGATGAGGATGTCGCCCACCTGCCATTTGTGGGCATGGACGAAGCGGTCCTGGGTCACGAACGCCACCAGTTCATCCAGCAGTTCCAGCCCCTGGGGGTTGGGCATGCCCACCACCTCCTTCACCGTGCCGGTGCTGACCCACAGGGCCTTGCGCCCGTCGGCGGGGTGGGTGCGGATCAGGGGGTGGATGACGTCCGGATTTTCAGCCTTCAGTTCCGGGCTCAGCTGGTCCACCCGCAGGTACTGGCGGCTGGTCATGAAGTATTCGTAGCTGTGGTGCAGCTGTAGCCCGTCCAGCTGGGCCCGCCGCTCCTCCGGCAGGGCGTCATAGGCGGCGCACAGGTCCGCCAGCAGGGTGTCCGAGCCTTCGGCCGGCACCTCCACCGCGTACAGCATGGTGCACATCACCGGCTCGGCCTTGTACGAATAGTCGGTGTGCCAGCCCACGCCGTCGTTGTGGGCGCCGATGGGCTTACCGTCCACCACCTTGTTGGACAGGATGTAGACCTCGGGGTGGCCGGGCAGGGTGAACTGCTTCTGGGTGTGGCCCTCCAGGGGACCGAAGCGGCCCAGGAAGGCCTTCAGGCCGGCGGGGTCCAGATCCTGGCCGCGCAGCAGGATGGCGCCGTGGCGGTGGAAGGCGTCCACCACCTGGTCCACTTCCGCCGGCGACGCCGTCTTCAGATCCACATCCAGAATTTCCGCGCCGAAACCGGGCTTCAGGGGGCGCGTGCGCAGGGCTTCGAGGGTTTCCACTAACCTCTCCTCACTACTCCTGTCTCGCGGACCGTCCGATGGGGATGTCCCAGCATCCACGACACCAGGTCCGTCGCGAGTGTGAGGGTAGGGAAGGCCATCCTGTCCGTCTTGTCCAGAACTGCCCGGGAACTTGCCTCAGGCGGCCCATGCCTTGGCGGGTTAAGGGGGGCATGGCATATGCCGGCCACCCTTAACCCGCCTGGGAGACTGTTGATGTCCAAGATCCTTGTCCTTTACTATTCCACCTGGGGCCATGTCGAGAAGATGGCCTACGCCGTGGCCGACGGCGCCAAGTCCGTGGCCGGCACCGAGGTGGTGGTGAAGCGCGTGCCGGAACTGATGCCGCGTGACGTGGCGGAGAAGGCCTATGCCAAGCTGGACCAGGAGGCGCCGATCGCCACCCCGGAAGAGCTGGCGGACTATGACGCCATCATTTTCGGCACGCCCACCCGCTTCGGCATGATGGCGGCCCAGATGCGCAACTTCCTGGACCAGACGGGCGGCCTGTGGGCCCAGGGCAAGCTGATCGGCAAGATCGGCAGCGTCTTCGCCTCCACCGCCACCCAGCATGGCGGCCAGGAAAGCACCCTGCTGTCCTTTCACACCAGCCTGCTACACCACGGCATGGTGGTGGTGGGCGTGCCCTACGCCGAACCCCGCCTGGGTGAGCTGGGCGCGGTGCAGGGCGGCACGCCCTACGGCGCCACCACGCTGTCGGCCAGCGACGGCTCCCGCCAGCCATCGGAAGCGGAACTGGGCATCGCCAGCTTCCAGGGCGCCCATGTCGCCACGCTGGCGGCCAAGCTGTTCGGCTGAGGCATAGGCGGAAATGAAAAAGGCGGGGTTCGCGCCCCGCCTTTTTCATGCCCCGGGAGTCTCGCGTCAGCCCCTGAGCGGCCTGCCGTACGACGGCAGGAACAGGAAGGCGGCGGTGGCGGCCAGCATCAGGCCCTGGATCAGGTGCAGCGCCGGATCGTAGGACCGGTAGACGTCGAAGATGCCGTTCATGGCGAAGGGGATCAGCCCCATGCCGACATTGATGCCGCCGTACAGCACGCCGGCGATGGCGCCATAGCTGCGGAAACCGAAATAGCGCGACACCAGGAAGGGCAGGGCACTGTACTCCGCGCCCAGGCCCAAGCCCATCATGACCCCGGCCGCCACCAGCCACGGCATGCTGGGCCCGTACTGCAGCAGCAGCAGGCCGCCCAGGCCCAGCAGATAAAAGGGCACCAGGATCAGCGGCGTGGCGATGCGGTCCAGCACCAGGCCCATCAGCCATTGCACCACGGCGCACACCAGGGCGAAGACGGTCACCACCGTCACCCCATCGGCCAGGGCGAAGCCCCGCTCCGTCAGCACCGGCACGACGTTGGTGAACATCGCCGTCATGCAGGCGGCACACAGGCCAATGGCCAGGGCCGTGATCCAGAAGGCCCGGGTGCCGACGGCTTGGCGCAGGGTCAGGTCCTTGGCCGGGGCCGCCACCTTCTCCGCCCGCGCTGGCGCCGCGTCCCGCAGGCCGCCGGGCGGCGGGTCCCGTAGAAAGCGCAGCAGGATGGGGAAGCCGATGGCCCCCACCATCAGGGCCATGCCCTGATAGGTCACCCGCCAGTCGAAACGCGACAACAGCACACCACCGATGATGGGGATGACCGTGGCGCCCAGGCCGTTGCCCACGCCGCCGGCGAAGCCCAGCGCCGCCCCGCGCCCCCGGTCGAACCAGCCGGACACCGCCTTGCTGTAGGTCATGGGCGAGGCGAAGGCGGCGGCGATGTCGGCCAGCAGGAACAGGCCGTAGAACGGCAGCACCCGGGCCGGCGCCAAGGAGAACAGGCCCAGCGCCACCGCGAACGACAGGCTGCCCATCAGGATCAGACGGCGCGGCCCATAACGGTCGACCAGCGGCCCGGTGGCGAAGGCCATCGCCGCCGCGCAGAGTGCCGCCAGGCCCAGCACGCCCGAGACCTGCGCCCGGGGCCAGCCGAATTCCTGGGAAATGGGGATCAGCACCATGCCGAACACGGTGTACAGCACCGGCGTGGCGCTCATGAAATTGCCCATGGTGGCGGCGAACAGGACGCGGGCCTGGGCCGGCGTCATGCGCGCGGCCGGAACAGGCTCCGCCACAGGGCCGAGGACGGTCATGGCGCTATTCCCCTTTATGAAGGGTGCCGGCATCGGCACCGTCAGGGTCCGGCGGGACCCAACTGCCCGTCGCATTTTTACCGGCCCCGCCTGGGTGGCCACGGCCTATGCGTTGCGGTGCAGCATATCAAATGCCGCCCGCCGATCTTGATCAGGGGCGCCTGGGCATTTGCTTGCGGGGAATGGGAAGCGCGGGGGGGGGAGCGGCGGCGGCGGTGCCGGCCGCTTCCCCGATGGTCAGGGCAGACGGCCCCGATAGGCGGTTTCAGCCAAGGGGCGGCGGGGGCTGGGGAACTCCCGGGCCCGCAGCGGTTCCGGCAGCGTGGCCGGGTCGCCCTTGCGGCCGATGGCCACGGCCGCCTCGATGCGGAAGCGGTCGCCGGCCCCGGTGACCTCGGTGGCCCGCGCCCGGTCAAAGCCGGCCATGGCATGGGTGTGCAGTCCCAGCTTCTGCGCCTGCAGGGCCAGAAGGGCCCAGGCGGCGCCGGCATCGAAGCTGTTGGTCGTGGCCGGCACCGGGTCGGTCTGGCCGGGCGCCAGGAACAGGGTATCGGACAGGACGAAGAGCAGGACGGAGGCGTGCTGCACCCAGGCGGCGTTGCGTGGCACCAGGGCGGACAGCAGCGCCTCCCATTCCGGGGTGCCGCGGTGGGCGTAAACGAAGCGCCAGGGCTGGGCGTTGAAGGCCGATGGGGCCCAGCGCGCCGCCTCGAACAGGGTGGCCAGCGTCGCGTCGTCCAGCGTGGACCCGTCGAAGGCGCGGGGCGACCAGCGCGCCAGGATGTCGGGGTCGATGGGGTGGTCGGCGGTGCGCTGCGGAACGTCCGTCGTCATGTCTGGGAAGCCTCCATTCAATGCCAAACGCAGGTGAGGCCGGACGCAAGCGCCCGGCGTAGTCGCTGAACCATGGAGACTTATCATTGCCCGACGCTGGCCGTACACCGGCCCGGGTGATCCTTCAGCCATGCCCACACGCCGGCCGGGCGATGGAAATCGTCCAGGGCCCGGCCGTGCCCCAGTTCCAGGACCGTGGTCACACCGCGTTCGGCCAGGCCCTTCATCCCGGGCCGCTACGTTAAACGCCCCATACCCCGTTCCATGCCCCGGCCTTAGCCTTTGCCTCGTGAGCGCCGTGTTCCAAGGCGGCGCCGGACCAAAGCGAACGGGAAGGGGATGGTGATGAGGGGGATGTACAAGCCGGCCGGTCTCGCGGCCCTGCTGCTGGCGGCGACCAGCCTGTCGGCGCCGGCGACGGCGTGGGCCGCCGACACGGTGAAGGTGGGCGTGCTGCAGTCGCTGACCGGCACCATGGCCATCAGCGAGGTCACGGTGAAGAACGCTGAGATCCTGGCCATCGACGAGATCAACGCCAGCGGCGGCGTGCTGGGCAAGAAGGTCGAGGCGGTGGTGGAGGACGGCGGGTCTGACCCCGCCATCTTCGCCCAGAAGGCGACCAAGCTGGTCCAGGATGGCGGTGTGGTCACCGTGTTCGGCGGATGGACCTCCGCCAGCCGCAAGGCCATGCTGCCGGTGTTCCAGAAGCTGAAGAGCCTGCTGTGGTACCCGGTGCAGTTCGAGGGCAACGAATGCTCGCCCAACATCATGTATTCCGGTGCCCAGCCCAACCAGCAGATCCTGCCGGCCCTGCAATGGGCGGTGGAGAAGGGCTACAAAAGCTATTTCCTCATTGGGTCGGACTACGTCTTTCCCCGCACCGCCAACCTGATCCTGAAGAAGCATATCGACGCCGATAAGCTGAAGGTGGCGGGCGAGGAATACGTGCCCCTGGGCGGCACCGATTTCAGCGCCGTCATCGCCAAGGTGCAGGCGGCCAAGCCCGACATCATCTTCAGCACCCTGAACGGCGACAGCAACGTCAGCTTCTTCAAGCAGATGGCGGCCGCCGGCCTGCCCTCGGCCAAGCTGCCCGTCATGTCCTTCAGCATCGGCGAGCAGGAGGCCGTGGCCATGGGCCCCAGCCTGGTGGAGGGCAGCTACGCCGCCTGGAACTACTTCCAGAGCCTGGACGGTGCGGCCAACAAGAAGTTCGTGGCCGCCTATCAGGCCAAGTTCGGCGCCGGTGCGGCCGTCACCGACCCGATGGTCCATGGCTATGTCGACGTCTACGCCTGGAAGGCGGCGGTGGAGAAGGCCGGCAGCTTCGATCCGGAGAAGGTGCGGGCGGCGGCGGTGGCGCTGGACTATCTCGACACCGCCATGGGCAAGGTCAAGTTCGCCGCCAACCAGAGCCTGGTGCAGACCGGCTACATCGGCCAGTTGGACCCTACCGGCCAGTTCAAGATCATCTGGCAGTCCAAGGGCACCATCGACCCCGACCCTTACGACCCGCTGGTCTTCCCGGGCAAGAAGTGCCCGGCATCCTGACGCAGACCGCGCCAACGGCAAGGGGCCTTTCCCCTTGCCGTTATAGGACGCGACCGTGTCCGCCGGAGATTTCCGGGGAGCGTCAGCGGACTGGAAATCGAGGACAGCCAAGGCCACGGATGTGGCCGCCCGGCGTCTGAGGGAGAAAAAAATGGCTGAGTGGCCCCTTATCGCTGGGCAGATCTTCAACGGGTTCAGCGTCGCCTCGCTGTACGTGCTGGCGGCCCTGGGCCTGGCGCTCAGCTTCGGCCTCATGCGCGTCATCAACATGGCCCATGGCGAGATGCTGATGCTGGGCGGTTACCTGGCCTACCTTACCCTGCAGGTGGTGCCGGGCCCCCTGGGCATCCTGGTGGCCATGCCGGTGGCCTTCCTGGGTGCCGCGGCCGTGGGTGCGGTGCTGGAGACGACGCTGATCAAGCGGCTGTCGGCCCGGCCGCTGGACACGCTGCTGGCCACCTGGGGTGTCAGCCTCATCCTGCAGCAGGCGGCGCGCAACATCTTCGGCGCCATCGGCGTGGACGTGCGGGCGCCGCAGTGGCTGAGCCACGCCTATACCGTCCAGTCCGGCCTGCTGGAGGGCCTGACCATCCCCGCCACCCGCCTGTTCATCCTGGCCGTGGCCTTTGCCGTCATGGGCGCGCTGAGCCTGCTGCTGGCGCGCACGCGCATCGGCCTGCTGGTGCGCGCCGTGAACCAGGACCGGGGCATGGCGGCGGCGGCGGGCATCAACGTGCGGGCGGTCGACCTGTCGGTGTTCTGCCTGGGCACCGGCATCGCCGGCCTGGCGGGCGTGGTGCTAGCCCTGCTGGGCCCCGTCACCCCCAATGTCGGGCAAAGCTATGTCGTTCCGGCGTTCCTGGTGGTGGTGCTGGGCGGCCTGGGCAGCCTGAAGGGCACGGCGATCGCCTCGCTGATCGTGGGGCTGTTCTCGGCCTTGGTGCAGATCCTGGTGGATGTCAGCCTGGCGCAGGTGCTGCTGCTGCTGTTCGTCATCGGGTTCATCCAGTTCCGTCCCCAGGGGGTGGTGGCCGTGCGGTCCCGCGCGCTGGACGCGTGAGGAACAGATGAAGGAGGACGGCATGGACATGAGCCTGCGCAAGAATACGCCGCTGTCGGGGCCGTTGGCCGGCATCACCTTCGGTCGCTCCTTGGCTGTGCCGCTGGCCGTGGTGGCCCTGGGCGTGCTGGCTCCCTGGCTGGTTTCGGCCTATGAGCTGAACCTGCTGGCCCGCTTCCTGGCCATGGCGCTGCTGGCCATGGGGTTGGTGCTGGTGTGGGGCCAGGGCGGGGTGCTCAGCCTGGGGCAGGGTGTGTTCTTCGGCCTGGGCGGCTACGCCATCGCCATGCACATGAAGCTGGCGGCGCTGGCCGATGGCGACCTGCCCGACTTCATGGTGTGGAGCGGCCTGGACGCCCTGCCGTGGTGGTGGGTGCCGTTCAAAAGCCCGCTGGTGGCCATCCTGGGTGTGGTGCTGGTGCCGGGCGCGCTGGCGGCCCTGTTCTCCTGGGCGGTGTTCCGGCGGCGGGTGGGCGGCGTTTATTTCGCCCTGATCACCCAGGCGCTGGCGCTCGCCTTCGCCACCCTGCTGATCAGCCAGCAGCCCTCCACCGGCGGCTTCAACGGCCTGACGGATTTCCAGACCGTGATGGGGGTGGATCTGGGCACGCCGGCGGCCGTCCACGGCCTGTACTGGCTGACCCTGGCCCTGGTGGTGGGTGTGTTCGTGGCCCTGCGCGCCCTGATGGCGTCGCGCTACGGCCTGCTGCTGCGCGCCATCCGCGATGGTGAGAACCGCATCCGCTTCCTGGGCTATGACCCCACGCCGTTCAAGGTGGTGGCCTTCACCATCGGTGCCGTGCTGGCCGGCCTGGCCGGCGCGCTGTTCACGCTGCATGCCGGCGTGGTGTCGCCAGCCCTGGTGGGCGTGGTGCCCTCCATCGAGATGGTCATCTGGGTGGCGGTGGGCGGCCGCAACAGCCTGGCCGGCGCCATCGCCGGCACCTTGGCCGTCAACTTGGCCAAGGACGGCGTCAGCAGCGCTTTCCCCGACCTGTGGCTCTACGCCCTGGGCCTGGTGTTCGTGCTGGTCGTGACCCTGTTGCCCGGCGGCCTGGCCGGCCTGGTAACCGACGCCGGTGCTGCCGGCTGGGGAAAGCGGCTGAAAACCCTGATCATTGGTGAGGCGAAATGAACGCGCAGGCGCCCGCGTCCCACATCGGCACCACCGCCCCCGCCAGCAACCTGCTGCTGGCGGTGGATGGGGTGACCGTGGACTTCGACGGCTTCAAGGCCCTGAACGGCTTCAGCCTGACCCTGGACCGGGGCACCCTGCGGGTGCTGATCGGCCCGAACGGCGCGGGCAAGTCCACGCTGTGCGACACCATCATCGGCCGGGTGCGGGCCACCAGCGGCCGAGTGATCTTCAAGGGCCAGGACATCACCCACCTGCCGGAGCATGAGATCGTGCGCCGGGGCATCTGCCGCAAGTTCCAGACGCCGGGCGTGCTGCCCGGCCTGTCGGTGCTGGACAACCTGATGATCGCCGCCCGGCGCGACCGTCGCTGGTGGTCCTCCTTCCGCCACGGCGTGGCGGCGGAGGAGAAGGCCCGCGTGGCCGACATCCTGGAGACCATAGGCCTGGCCGACCGCGCCGCTGCCCCCGCCGGCCAGCTGGCGCATGGCGAGAAGCAGTGGCTGGAGATCGGCATGGTGGTGGCGACGCGCGCCGACCTGCTGCTGCTGGACGAGCCCACGGCCGGCATGGGGCCGGCGGAAACCAGCCAGACGGCGGCCCTGATCCGCCGCCTGGTGGGCCAGCACACCGTGCTGGTCATCGACCACGACATGAGTTTCCTGGAGCAACTGGACGCCCGCGTCACCGTCATGCACCAGGGCCAGTTTCTGAAGGAAGGCAGCGTGGCCGCCATCCGCGCCGATGCGGACGTCGCCGCCGTCTATCTGGGCCGTGCCAAGGAGAATACCCATCATGGCTGAACCGTTGCTGACGCTCACCGGGGCGGCGACATCCTATGGCCAGAGCCAGGTTCTGTGGGATATCGACCTGGCGGTGCCGGCCGGCGGCGCCGTGGCGCTGATCGGCCGCAACGGCGTGGGCAAGACCACCCTGCTGAAGACCATCATCGGCGCCCAGCGCCTGACGGCCGGCCGCATGACCTTCCAAGGCTGCGACGTCAGCGCCCTGGGCCCCCACCAGCGCGCCCGCGCCGGCATCGGCTACGTTCCCCAGGGCCGCCACATCTTCCCCCACCTGACGGTGCGCGAAAACCTGGAGACCGGACTGTCCGCCCTGGCCGGCCGCGGCGGCGGGGCCATGAAGGCGGGCGTGCCCGACCACATCTTCGACCTGTTCCCCAAGCTGGCGCAGATCATCAACCGCAAGGGCGGCGTGCTCAGCGGTGGGGAGCAGCAGCAACTGGCCATCGGCCGCGCCCTGGCCGGCCAGCCCAGCCTGCTCCTGCTGGACGAACCGACGGAAGGCATCCAGCCCTCCGTGGTCCAGCAGATCGAGGACGCCCTGCGCCGCATCCGCGCCGACCTGGGCGTCACCGTCCTGATCGTGGAGCAGTACCTGGACTTCGCCTGGTCCTTCGCCGACAGCTACCGCGTCATGCAACGCGGCCGCATCATCCGCGCCGGCAGCACGCGAGAGGAGACGGCGGCCGAGGTGGCGCACCTGGTGAATATTTGAGATTTCCAAAATTTATTCCGTTAGGGAGAAGTTGCTGCAGTTTAATGTAAAATTTTTCCCTGGCATGCGGCTTTCAATAACGAATAATGATGCACCGTCATCATCTTGATTCTCTATGGATTTTGCATATTTTTGGCATGCTTCGCGGACGTAATATTTTCGTTTATCACCTTGCTCATCCTTTGCGATATTTGCAAGAACCCTTGCGGCGGCGAGGTATTGATATTTGTCATCTGGATCTGCATAAATAGCCACCATGTATTCGTCTAGTGATGAAAATAGATCCCCACGCTCAAAAAATATATTTCCTAAATTGTTATGGGCGTATGGGTCAAGTGGAGCGATTGATATTGCTATTCTATATTGTTCTTCGGCTTTATTGTTAAATTCCTTTGTGCCCTTTTTTGCAAATATATCGCCAAGCCTGTCGTGCGGGTGAGGATATGTGTTGTCGTATTTAGCTGCAGATTTATAATATTCCATGGCTTTTTCTTCGTTGCCATCATCATCAAATATGGTTCCAAGATTGTAGTATGGGGCGCTGAATTTGCTATCTATACTAATTGATTTCTCAAAATTAATTTTTGAGGAATATCGATCATTCATCTTTAGGTATATATTCCCGAGTAGATTATAAGCGTACTTAATATCGCTTTTGTGGCTTTCTGGATTATAGATGATAGCATTGGCAGCTAAAATTGCCTGATCAAATTTTGACATGTTGTATAATCGCATAATATTAGCGTAAGGATTAATATAATTAAAGAGCTCGGCGGATGCATGATTAATTATATCAGTCAGGTCTGTGTTGTTCCTATATGGTTCATATTGACTAAAAATTAGAATATTGTTGATTCTGATATTGAATCCAATTTCGTTGTTTTTTTCTAAAATATTGATTGATATAGTTTTATCATATATCATGTTAAGAATTGGAGAAATTATCTGGTAAATATCATCAGATATGGGGCCGATTTTTGGTGTTAATTTAGGGAAAGCAGGGTTTAATGCGTTCACCTGAGTTAAGGGCAGAAGTGTATTTAATTTTCTTTCTTCGCTCAAAATGCTGTCCATCATGGAGCGTGCTATAAAATGACGATCAAAACCGTCTTTTATCATAGATTCCGGGATTGTAATATCAGTTATGATATACTTCCCCAATAATGCTGGCCAAATTGTAACAATAAATATAAATATTGTAGCTAAAATGCTAGCTGAAAATTTATGCTTTTTAACATAAACTCGATAATTTTTCCTATTCATTGGCTTTTGCTTTTTGGTGGAATTATTATTGATCTTAGTTTTATGATTGTCGTCGGTCATCATAATACCCCTTTGCTCTCGACCAAGGCCTTTCGATATTATACTTTTAGTTGAATTAGCAAACTGCAAATAATTTGCCCTGATTGTGAAATTACCCCGCCATCACTCGCACTGCCACGGCGGCGGCGGACGCCCGGTTCTCCACCCCCAGCTTCACGAACACCTGCTCCAGGTGCTTGTTCACCGTGCGGGGGCTGATGCCCAGGATGTCGCTGATGTCGCGGTTGGATTTGCCGTGGGCGATCCAGACCAGCACCTCGGCCTCGCGCGCCGTCAGGCCCAGGGCCTGTTGCAGGGCGCGTTCCTCGCGGCCGGCGCCGGTCTCGCTGATGCGGAACAGGAACTCGTCGGGTTCCGTCTGGCTGAGGTAGGCGACCTCCAGCCGGCGGGTATCGTTCGCGTCCGGGCCGTCGATCAGGATGGACGGCGCGCCGTCGCGGCGCAGCTGGGCCAGGCGTTCCGCCACCGCCGGGGGCAGGCGGTCGGCTGCCCCACCTCCGGGCCCATCCCCGGGGAAGAAGGCCGCCAGCAGGCGCTGGGCCTGGGGCGTGCACCAGCGCAAGAGCCCACGCCCGTCGGTCGCCAGCAGATAGCGGCCGGTGGTGTCCAGGGCCACCTGGGCGCCATAGGCCACGCGGGCGTTGGCCAGGTGCACGCGGATGCGGGCCATCAGCTCATCCACCACGATGGGCTTGGTGACATAATCGACGCCGCCGGCCTGCAGGCCCTGCACCACGTGCTCCGTCTCGCTGAGGCCGGTCATGAAGATGACCGGCAGGTGGGCCAGGGCCTGGTCGTGCTTCAGCCGACGGCAGGTCTCGAACCCGTCCAGCCCGGGCATGACAGCGTCCATCAGCACCAGGTCCGGCGTCACCTGGTCCAGCAGGGCCAGGGCGCTTTCGCCATCCGTCGCCACCAGCACGGTCAGGCCCGCCTGGTCCAGGGCGTCGGTCAGGAAGCCCAGGGTTTCCGGCGTGTCGTCCACCACTAGCACGGTATCGCGGCGGGCGGGGGCGGCCTGGACCATATCAGTCATGGCCATGCTCCACCCGGTCCTGTCCATCGCCTGTATCGTCATTGTCCCCTCCCGCCTGTGTCCGTGCCGCCTCCAGCACCGCCATATAGCGCTTCAGGTCGAAGGCGCGCACCAGGGTGCGCAACTGGGCGGCGAAGGCGGCGGTGGCCGCGTCCTCCGTCTCCAGCTCGCGCAGCTTGGCCTCGATGCCGCGCACATGGCCGATGCGGCCCAGCTGCCACAGCGCCTCCAGATGCGGCCGGGCCAGGGCAGGCACGACGTCGGCGGGCGTGGCGGGCGGCGGCGCGGCGGCGGGGGCGTACAGCCATTCCAGGCCCAGCAGCGCGCCGATGCGCTCCAGCAGCACGTCCATGTCCACCGGCTTGATGATGAAGGCGTCGTGCGCGGCGCTGCCGCCATCCTCCCCGCCTGTGGCGGCGCGGCCGGGGGCGTAGTCGTGGGCGTTGGCCGACACCATCATGATCTTCAGGCGCGGCAGGTCCAGGGCGCGCAGGGCCGCCGCCGCCTCCCACCCCGTCATGTGGGGCATGGAGATGTCCAGCAGGGCCAGGTCCGGCCGGCACTCCCGCGCGAGATCCACGCATTCCCGCCCGTCGCGGGCGGCGAACAGCAGGAAGTCCAGCGGCCGCAGCAGGTTCTGGATCAGGGCCAAATGGTCGGGGTCGTCATCGGCCACCAGCACGCGCAGGCGCGGGCCGGCATAGCCGTGGATGGTCCTGGCCGCCGGCGGGTCGTCCGGGCCGGACTGCGCCTCCGACAACAGCAGGCGCACGGTGAAGGTGCTGCCCTGGCCGGGCGTGCTGGCGACGGCGATCTCCCCACCCATGATGCGGGTCAGCAGGCGGGTGATGGTCAGGCCCAGGCCGGTGCCGGGCACGGCGCGGGCGCTGGCCGTCCGCCCCCGCTCGAACGGTTCGAAGATGCGCTCCCTGTCCTCCGGCAGGATGCCGAAGCCGGTGTCCGACACCTCGAACTCCGCCACCTGGCTGCGATAGCGCACGCGCAGGGTGGCGTGGCCCTGGGCCGTGTATTTCAGGGCGTTGGACAGCAGGTTGATCAGGATCTGGCGCAGGCGCTTCTGGTCGGTATGGACGAAGGCCGGCAGGTAGGCGGGGCGGTCGTAGTGGAACCGGATGCCCTTGGCGGCGGCCTGCAGGCGGAACATGTCCACGATCTGGTCCAGGAACTCCACCAGCCGCACCTTGTCGCGGGTCAGGCGCAGCAGGCCGCTTTCGATCTTGCTGATGTCCAGCAGGCCGTCCACCAGGTTGGACAGGTGCTCCGCACTGCGGCGGATGACGCGCACGCCGTCCGGGTTGCGGATGCTGGCGTCGCGTTCCAGCAGCTGGGCATAGCCGAAGATGGCGTTCAGCGGCGTGCGGATCTCATGGCTGATGCCGATGATGTAGCGGCTCTTGGCCACGTTGGCGGCCTCCGCCACCTCCTTGGCCTTCTGCAAGGCGGCGTCGGTGCGCTCATGCGCCTCGATCTCTTCCATCAGCATGCCGGTCTGGCGCGCCGTCTCTTCCTCTGCCACCCGCCGGCTTTCCAGGGCCAGCACCAGCAGCCAGGCGGCGACGCCGGAGACGATCAGCAGGGCGAAGAAGACGATCCACAGGGTGGTGGCGACCACGCCGCGCGCCTCCGGTACCGCGGCGCCATACTGCATGCCGATGAAGGACAGCAGGCCGCCGTTCACCAGGGTGAACACGGCCATGACGCCCAGGAAACGGGCGGTGCGGGTGCGCACGCCGCCGGCCATGCGGCCGGGCAGCAGGGTTTCCATCAGGCGCGCCAGCTGGTCTGTGATGCGGCTCTGCTTCTTGCACAGATCGTGGCAGCGGCTTTCCAGCGTGCAGCACAGGGAACAGATGGCCCCGGCATAGGCGGGGCAATAGGCCATGTCCCGCCGCTCGAACACGTTCTCGCAGATGACGCAGCGGGCCTCCGCCGCATCGGCCGGCAGGTCGGTGTCGGGCCGCGCCAGGTAATAGCGGCCCCGGGTGGCCTTGGCGATCAGGGGGGCGGTGACGAAGGCCACGGCCAGGCCGATGAACGGCGCCATGGCCTGGGGCAGGGGCCCCAGCAGCGGCCCGAAGGCGCCCAGCGAGGCGAGGGTGGAGGCCACGACCGACAGGGCCATGGCGCCCACGCCCACCGGGTTGATGTCGTAAAGGTGGGCGCGCTTGAACTCGATGCCCGGCGGGCTCAGGCCCAGCGGCTTGTTGACCACCAGGTCCGCGGTCAGCGCCCCGATCCAGCCGGCGGCGAAGTTGGCGTACAGGCCCAGGATGCCGCCGATCACCCGGAAGATGCCCAGCTCCATCAGCATCAGGGCCAGGATGACGTTGAACACCAGCCAGACGACGCGGCCCGGATGGCTGTGCGTCAGGCGGGAGAAGAAGTTGGACCAGGCGATGGACCCGGCATAGGCATTGGTGACGTTGATCTTGATCTGGCAGACGACGACGAACACGCCGGTCAGCACCAGCGCCATGGTGGGGGAGGACAGCATCTCCTGGAAGGCGATGTAGAACACCTCCGTCGGCTGGGTGGCCTGTTCCGCCGACAGGCCGTGGCGCAACGCCACCACCGCCAGGAAGGATCCGGCCAGCAGCTTCAGCCCGCCCATGGCGACCCAGCCCGGCCCGGTGGTGATCAGCGCCGTCCACCAGGCCCAGCGCCCGGTCTTGCGCAAGGTGGGCAGGAAGCGCAGGTAGTCCGCCTGCTCCCCGATCTGGGGCAGCAGGGACAGGAGCATGCTGGCCGCCATGCTGAACAGCAGCGGGTCGATATGGCCGTCGGCATGGCCCAGCGCGCCGGGGAATTCCCGCCAGGCGGCCAGGTCCGCGCCGTGGTTCAGCGCCAGATAGGCCAGGGGCGCCAATTGCAGCACCAGCCAGAGGGGCTGGGTCAGCAGCTGCATGCGGCTGATCAGGCGGATGCCATAGACGGCGATGGGGATGACCACCAGGGAACTGATGATGTGGGCCAGCCACAGCGGGATGCCCAGCGCCATCTGCAGGGCCGCCGACATGATGCTGGCCTCGATGGAGAACAGCAGGAAGGTGAAACTGGCGTAGATGAGGGAGGTGAGGGTAGACCCCAGATAGCCGAAGCCCGCCCCACGGGTCAGCAGGTCGATGTCCACGCCATGGCGGGCGGCGTAATAGGTGATGGGCAGACCCACCAGGAACATCAGGATGGCCACGGCCAGGATGGCGGCGCTGGCGTTGCTGTAGCCATAGGTCAGGGTGGCGCTGCCGCCGATGGCCTCGCACGCCAGGAAGCTGATGGCGCCGAAGGCGGTGTTGGCAACGCGGAACGACGACCAGCGCCGCGCCCGCGTGGCGGTGAAGCGCAGGGCGTAGTCCTCCAGCGTCTGGCTGGCGGCCAGCTGGTTGTATTGGCGCCGTTCCCTGACGATCCGCTGCCGCGCGCTCATGCCCCCCGCCTCAACTGCGGCTCCGCTGTCCCCCATCGTTCCCCGTGCTTCTTTCCCAAAGAGGCGGCCCCGCGACCGACTTTACCGGTCGCGGGGCTGTAAGGAAGCCCCCTCAGCCCTTTCCCCCCAAGAAAGGGGTTCAGCCGGGGGCAAGGTGGCTAGCCGCCGCCGGCAGCATAGGGGCGGGGGCGGGGAGAACCCCATGGGGCGTTTGACGTATGGGTATGTCTCAGAACTGCAGCTGCACGCCCAGCACCACGGCGTTGCCGTCGGATTTGCCGGTGGTGCTGGTGATGACATATTCCGCGCTGATGCGGGCGTTGTGACCGTCGATGATGTAGTTGACGCCCAGGTCCGTCTGGCTGGTGGAGATGCCGGTCAGGTCGGCGTCGAAATGCTGGTAGCGCACCGTCGGCTGGAATTGGCCCCAGCCCACCTTGGCCGGGATCAGAAAGGCGCCGCCCACCAGATAGGCCTTGCCCTGGGTCAGGCCGCCGACATTGTCGGTGGGGCCGGCGCCGCCGAAGCTGCTGGGCACGTCGGCCACGCCGCCGGTGTCGTACTGGTAATAGGCGCCTTCCAGCGTCACCACGCCGATGCCGTCCAGCTTCTTCTCGAACAGGCCGTCCACGTTCCAGGCGGTGTAGTCGCCTCGGCGGGCCAGCGTGCCCACGCCGTCCTGCTGGTACTGGGCGGCGAAGGCCAGGGTCAGCACGTCGACGGAACCGTAATAGGTGCTGCTGGTGTAGTAGGCGGGGTCGGGCTCGGCATCCAGGAAGTTATAGGCGACGCGGCCGGCGTACAGCAGGTTGTCGGACTGGTTGCTGGCGCCGGTGATGCGGTTGTGCCCCTCGAACGCACCGACGGAATAGACCAGCTTCTTGTCCAGCAGCTTGCCCCAGACGGTGGCGCCGTCATCACGGCCGGCGAACTTGGCCGGGTACTGCGACACGGTGCCGGGGTAGGCCCAGGTGTTCAGATAATAGGGGCCGTCCAGGTTGGCACGGTCGCTGGGCGGCAGCATGCGGCCCACCCACAGGTTGATGCCATCCGCCGGCTCGAACTGGGCGTAGCCGTCCAGCACCTCCACCCGGCCGGCGCTGTCGCGTTCGGTGTTGAAGGTCGCCTTGATCATGGGCGTCAGCTGGCCGCTGATGTAGAGGCGCACGCTGTCCAGGTTGAAATCGGCGGAGCGCGAGGTGCCGTCCGGCGCCCCATCCTCCACGCTGGTGAAACTGGCGCGCACGCCCAGCCCCACGGTGATGGATTTGTCGCCGCCGGCGGAAATGGTCTCGCCCGCCTGCGCCGCCAGGGCGGGCAGGGTGAGGGTCGTGGCCAGAAGCGCCAGGCGCAGGCGGCGTTGCGTCGTGTTGATGATGCCCGACATGATGTACTCCCCCGTCCTTAGGTCCCGTTGCCGTTATCGGTGCCGGGAACTCAGGTCCCGGCGTCGGCTTCAGGGGCAGGATGGGGGCAGGAAAGCGAAATCCTAATACGTCAAACTGCGTATGTTTTGTTTGCTGGCGATGGTTTAAATAAAAGACCATTGTGCAAAACTGGTATTCTCACGGGACTTAATCTCTATTTCATAAATTGTTCTCTGTTGCTGGCTTGCCTTCTTTGATTTTCGATTTCACGTAAATGATGGCCCATAATTCGGCGCCAACCTATCGCAACGGGCGGCAGGGCTGGTTTTCGGCAATGGCGACAAGGCCTGTCATCCCATACCCCAGCCGGACGGATCGGATGGAGATCTTGTCACCGGGAAAGCCGCCCGCCAGCAGCATGGCCCGCAGGTCCAGGGGCGTGAACAGGCGGTGGGTGCCGGTCCCGGCGAACGGCCAGCGCTGCATGGTGGCCGCGTCGGTCACGTAAACCACCAGCCGTCCGCCCGGGCGCAGCACGCGACGCGTTTCCCGCAGGACATCGGCCGCGTTCTGCCAGAAATAGGCCACGTTGACCGCCAGCATCCCGTCGACCGCGCCGGCCGGCAGCGGCAGCGTATCAAAACGGCCGAGATGAAGGTGAAGCTGTCCCTGCTGTCGGGACTGCCGGTTGAGCTTGGCCGCCTGTTGCAGCATCACCGCCGACTGGTCGATGCCGTGAACGGTGCCGGCTGGCCCCACCGCTTTCACAGCCAGGGCCAGCGCATGGCCCGGACCGCAGCCCAGTTCCAGGACCGTGTCGCCGGGGCGGGGCGCCAAAGCCTCGACCGCCACCCGGTTGGGACGGGCGTTCAGGCGGTTCATGACCAAGCCCAGCAAATGCCCCAGGACGCCGGTGGGATGGCGCAGTTGGCTGCCCAGGGCATGCCAGGCCGCGCGGAAACGGACCGGCGGCCGCGCCAGCTGATTGAAGGCGTCCATCACCCGGCCGCCAGTTTCTGTTGCGCCCGCTTCAGCAGCGAGCGGATTTCGACGCGCCGTCCCGCGTCCCAGACGGGCCGGTCGGGGGTGGGCGGCACGGCCAGGCCGTGCGCCAGCACTTCCGCCGCCTTGCGGTAATCCCCCTGTTCGAACAGGAAGTCGCCATAGAAGTAGTTGGCATCCAAGCCATCGGGATTGATCGCCAGTCCTTCCTCCAGGTAACGGCGGGCCTTGTCATCGTCGCCGAAGCTCAGGGGAAAGCCAGGTACCTTGTAATAGAGGGAGCCGAGGCTGGTGGGCACGGCACCCCCCACCGCGCGATAGTCCAGGCGCCCGGCCGTCTCCAGCAGCGTGCGGGCCTCGCGGGCCAGGGAAAGCGCGCCCATGCCACCCTTCAAGCCGGCCAGACTGGCCAGGGTCAGGGCTTGCCAGATCAGAGGTTCGGCATGGCCGGGATATTGCGATGCCAGTTGGCCCGCCTGGTCGGCCAGTGCCGTCATGGCTTGCACGCGGGCGTCGTGATCCGTCACCTCGAACGAGATGTGGGACCATTCCCGTTCCACGTCGGCCAGGGCGGTCAGCATCCCGGAGGGCGTGGCATCGGTCGCGACCGTGTGGGCGATGGCCTCGCTTTCCACCGGCGACGCATGCCCTGCCGCCGGTACCGACAGGGGAAGGAGGGCGACCGTCATGGCGAGGGCCAATCGGCGCGCCCTGGGCGTGAGGGGATGATCCATGGGCGGCGGTTCCTTTCAGAGCTCGATCGCCTCGGATGGGCTTATCCGAAGCGCAATCGCACGACGAAACAAAAGCTTAGACCAGGGGAAGGCAATCGACGCGGGCGCCGGCGCGCCGGCCGGTCTGCGGCGCCGGCGGTGGCATCAGCGCGTCCAGGGGACCGCGCCGCAATTGGCGCCGCACCGCGGCATCGACCAGGCGGGGGAATAGGCGCTGGAGCAGGACGAACAGGCGTTCCGGGCCGGCGGGATAGGCGGTGTCGGCACCGGCCAGTGCCGCCGCCCATATCCGTCTCGCGATGGCCGCCGGTGGGTCCGTCGGCATGTCCAGCAGGGCCAGGAGCGGTTCAAGAGCCTCCGTCGCCGGGGTGCGGGCGCCCCGCGGCGCGGCATAGGTCACGCCCACGCCCTGGCAGCGCAATTCCCGCCGCAAGGCGTCGGACAGGCCGCGCAAGCCATACTTGGAGGCGCAATAGCCGGCAAACAGGGGATAGGGAATATCCCCCAGCAGGGAACCGATGTTGACCACCCGCCCGGCCGCGGCGGACAGCAGCGGAAGGAAGTCCCGCGTGAGGGCCAGCGGCGCCACCAGGTTGGTGGCCACCAGCGCGGTCAGCGTGCGGTCGTCCAGGGTCGACAAGGCCCCCGCCCATACCAGGCCGGCGTTGTTCACCAGAAAGTCCAGGCCGCCGGTATGGTCCCGCACGGCGTCGACCAAGGCCTCGCGATCCTCGGCCAGGGTCACGTCGGCCGGCAGGACAAGGCACCGCGTGCCGGGTCGCAACAACGCCTTGGTGGCGTCCAGCGGCGGGCGCCGCCGTCCAACCAGAACCAGCCCCAACCCCCGCCGCGACGCCTCGACGGCCAGCGCCTGGCCTATGCCTGAGCCTGCGCCGGTGATCAGCGCGGTCATGCCGCTTGAAGCGGAGTCATGCGGCATGGCAGGCACCTCCTTGCGCGACGTCCAAGCCCCGGCTCAGGTCGCGGAAGATGTCGCCATAGAGGCGATAGACCATGTTCGCCGTGTCGGCGATGACCGGCAGCGCCTCCGGGGCGCGCAAACCGTCGACCAGCTGTTGGAAGAAGGCCACATGCTCCTTATCCAGCGCCCCGTGGGATGTCAGGTAGCGGAAGCCGGAGGTGCCGTCGGTCCGGTAGGCCCGCTGCAGGGCGTCGGCCGCGCGGGAGGCCAGCAGCGTCGACATGCCCTCTAGGACATGGACCATGCCCAGCAGGGCGTAGGGGCTGACGCGGTCTATGGCGTCGTAGACATAGGCCAGCATGACGCGGCAGGCCTGGCCCGGCACGGATGCGGCCACCTGCGCGGCATCACCGCCCGCCGCGTCGATGTCGTCCAGGATCCACTGTTCGTGCCCCTGTTCCTCGGTGATGTAGTCGAACAGCGCGGCCCGGTAATCCTCGTCGTCCGTCCGGGCCGCCGCCAGGGCCAGCAGCCGGCAGGTGTGGCGCACATGGTGGTAGGCCTGCGCCAGGAAATCGCGATAGAGCGGCAGCGGTACGGCCCCATCCATCGCCATGCTCAGCACGGGGATGGACAGGAAGGCGCCACGGGCTTGGGCGGTCTGCGCGAGCAGGCGCTGATACGGTGTTGCTGAGGTGTCGGGCAAGGGGGCCTCCGTCAATGGTCAATGGTCGGTGGTCGAATGGTCCAGCGGGGTCGGGATCGCCGGCATGGCCGGTGGATGGAGCTGCGGGTGGTAGGCCGCCGTGGTTTCCCGGCGGCGCAGCCGTCCGTTGGCGGTGAGCAGGCCGCGCGCCGCCAGGTCGCGCAGTGGTGCCACGTGATGCCGGCGGGGCCGGGCATAGGCAGGCAGGCCGGCGGCGGCGGTTGATGCCAAGGCGGCGATGGCGTCGTTTCCGGCGGCCTCGAACCATGATTCCGCCGCCGGCGCCGGAACCAGCAGCATCGCCAGCCCGTCCATTCCGCCATCGCTGAGCAGGCAGTGCGATAGGCGGGGGTCGTTCAGGAAATGCGCCTCCACCCATTCCGGGCTGATGTTGCGCCCCCCGGGCGTCACGATCAGGGCGTCCCGCCGTCCATGGACCGTCAGGTGACCGTCGTCATCGAAGGTCCCCAGGTCGCCGGTGCGCCAGGTCGCCGGGCCGGCAGGCTCATTTGCCGGCGTCATCCCCAGGTATCCCGACATGACCGACGGGCCGGTGACCACGATTTCCCCCCCGTCGAGGGTCACGCGCAGGCCGGGCAGGGGCCGGCCCACCGTGCCAGGCCGCCGCTGGCCGGGCCGGTTCAAGGCCACGACCGAGCAGCACTCGGACAGGCCATAGCCTTCGTGCACGGGAATGCCCAGGGTCCAGGCCCTCTCGGCCAGGGCGGGGGGAACGGCCGCCCCGCCCACGGCCACCAGGCGCAGGCCCGGCGGAGCCATGCCGCCCGTCCGCTCCAGCTCCGTCACCCAGGCGGCCAGAAGCTGGGGCACCAGCATCAGGCAGGTCGGGGCGGCGGCGGTGATGGCGTCGGTGAGCGGCAGGGGGGCCGGGCCGCCCATGCGGTCCGTGAGCCCGGGCATCAGGGTCACCCGCGCGCCGGCGCTGAGCGGCATGGTGATGGCGCAGAGGGTCTCCAGCAACAGCGCCAGGGGCAGAAGGCTGAGGTAGTGGTCGTCGGGTCGCGCGTCGATGGCCTGGGCCAGCGCCAGGGTGCTCCATGACAGCTGGCGTCCCTCCAGCAGCACGCCCTTCGGCGTGCCCGTGCTGCCCGAGGTGTAAATGACCTGCCGCGCCGTCCCGGCGAGGTCCAGGGTCGCGGTGGCCGCGGTCGCGGCCGGGACGGGTTGGACGGGCAGGTCCAAGGGGGCGCCTGGTCCCGGATCCGCGTCGGGTGTGTGGATGATATGGGTGATGCCGGCGTCGGCGGCGATGTGCCGGCACTGGGCGGCTGAGAAAAAGGGCGGCAGCGGGACGGCGGTGTAGCCCGCCTGCCAAATGGCCAGCTGGGCCACGACCCATTCGACACGGTTGGCGCCCAGGATGCCCACCACAGGGCGCGGGCCGGATCCCCCCAGCGCCGTCAGGGCATGCGCCGCGCCCGCGACGCGGGCCGCCAATTGCGCATAATCAAGGGACGAGATGCCGTCGGTGACCGCCGGCCGGTGGGGGGTGACGGCGGCGTGCCGGCGGATGGCGCGCAGGATCTCATGCATGCGCCGCCCCCGCAGCCGCTTCCGCCGTTCGCGTCGGCCCGGGGCTCAGGAACGGCCAGTCGTCCGCCGCGCACACGGCCGGGGCGCTTTCATAGTAACGCCCCCAGGCGGCGGCATCGGCTTGGCGGGCGGGGTCCGCCTGGGCCAGGACCAGCAGGGGCGGATAAAGGCGCGCCAACAACTGGCGCAGGCGCGCCGTGGCCGTGAAAAAGCACCAGTCGTATCCGTCAAGGGCCCCTCGGCAGGCCAGGCTGTGGAAAAAGCCGGCGGACAGGTCGGCGCGGCGGCTGACCAGGGTGGTGATCTCAAACACCCGCGCGCGGTGCACATGGCGCCCGCTCCTCTGGCCAAGGATGCGCTCTATGGGCTGGTCAAGATAGGCTTCGGAAAAGAAGCCATCGGCGGTGGTGCGCACGCCTGCGGCACAGGCGGGGTTCCCGTGCTGATCGAACGCCGCCATCATCAGGCGGGGAAAGCGGCCTATGCGCGCGCCATAAGCCTGGGCATAGGTTTCGCGGACCAGCTGCTCAACGGCGGGCCGGGATGGATGACCGGCGGACAGGACCACGATGTCGGTAAGCCTCGCCTGGGCCGACACGGACCTGCAGGCGTCTTCCGTCGGGACGGGGCGGGGATGGGGGTTCGCATTCATGGGGCCGCGCCTTCGCTGGTGGAACCGCGCCTCGGCCGCCGTCGGGGCGGTGAAGCGATGGGTCCCATGCTAGGGCCGCGCGTCGTGGAGTTGTGTGGACTTGCCCACCGGTTATTTTCAGTTCTGCGGCGTGTCCGGCGCGGCGGGCAGGGTGATTTCGACCACCAGACCGGTGGGATGGTTGTGTGTCGCCCTTACCGTTCCGCCATGCAGTTCCACCACCCGTTTGCAGATGGTCAGGCCTATGCCGGTGCCGCCGGTGTCGCGGGCCCGGGCCGGATCCGCGCGGTAGAACGGATCGAACAGCTGCCCGATGGCGTCGTCGGATACCCCCGGGCCCCTGTCGGCCACGGTCAGGCTCAGGCCAGGCGGGGCGTTCGCCGCCGGTGCCGCCAGGGTCACGGTCACCTGCACCCCTGCCGTCGTATAGAACAACGCGTTGCGGATGACGTTCTCGATGGCGCGGCGCAGCAGGTCGGCGTTGCCGGGAAGAATGCCGCCGTCCGGCAAATCCGGCGCCACGACCAGGGCCAGGTCGCGCTGCCGGTCGGGCCGTTCATAGGCGGCATCGGCGATGATGGCGCGCAGCAGGTCCGGCAGGTCCACCGGGGCCCGCTGCAACCCCGCCGCCGCCCCTTCAAGCCGGGCCAGGGTCAGCAGTTCCGAGGCCAGGGCGGCGACGGCCGCGATCTCCCGCTCCATCCGGTCGAAGTGGCGGGGGGCCTGCGGTTCCACTTGGCGCCGGGCCAGGCCCAACGCCATGCTGAGCCGGGCCAGCGGCGACTTGATCTCATGGGAGATGTCGCTGATCAGCCGCCGCTGGGCGGTCACGGCGGCCTCCAGCGCGGCTGTGCGGTCCGCCACCTTGCCCTCCAATGTCAGGTTCAGGTGTTCCAGGTCGCGCATGCTGCGGTCGCGCTCCGCCCGGGCGTTGCGCAGGCTGGCCGTCATGCGGTTGAACGAGCGGGCTAGGAAGCCGAGTTCATCCTGGCTGGTGACCGGTACCTGGATGTCCAGCTGGTCCGTGTCGGCGATGACCCGCACCGCCCGGGTCAGTTCCATGATGGGCGCCGTCAGCCGCCGGCCCATCCAGCGCACGAAGGCGAAGATGGGCGCCGCGAGCAGGATGCCCAGCAGGGCCAGTTCCAGCGCGACCCGGCGCAAGGGCCGCGTCACGACCGACATCGGCTGCGAAACCACCACCTGCCAGGATCGCAGCAGGCCGTCCCGCTGCACGGAACGGCCGGTGATGTGGCTTTCCCTGTCCATATCGGGATCGGCCGCGCTGGACAGGACGGCGGGATGGGGAGGCCGGCGGACCAGCACCGTGCGGGGCTCCACCCCGCTCAACAGCGTCTCGACCATGGTCCATGGCAGGGCGATGACCAGGGTGCCCACGCGATAATCCGGGGCGAAGCTGCCGAAGATGGGAATGGCCAGGGCGACGACGTCCCCGCCACCCAGCGGGTTCCGATGCTTGTCGAAGAAGGTGACGCCGTGGGCCGTCACGGTCCAGGCCGCCGGAAGGCGGGTGCCGCGCGGCGGGGCGCCGTCGTCGCCATCGGCATCGGCGATCAGGGTGCCGCCGGCATCGAAGGCGTAAATCCCACCCGCCAGCCCGTACAGGCGCTGCAGCGCCTCCAGCGTCGTTCCGATCCGCCGGTCAACGTCGCCGGACACCAGGTCGTTCATCACCTCCAGCTGGGCCCAGGCGGTCAGGTCCGTCGCCAGCTCGTCCATCCGGTTGCATAGACGCTGGTATTTCAGGTCCGCCACCTGGGCCAGGCCGCCCTCGGCGGAATCCAGCAGCGACCGGTGAACGCCGGTGTACACCACCGCCGCCGTCAGCCCATAGGTCAGCAGGTATATCGCCAACAGCGCGCCGACGATCTTGCGTCCGATGGAACTGCCGATGGTGGCCTTCATGGGCCGCCCCCACCGGAACCGGCCGCGACGGGCAACCTGGCCAGGACCACGACACCCTCCGGCACCCCGCCGCCGCCGCTGACGTACCCGACCGAGCCCGGCACCCGCCGAATGAAGGTGAGCAGCGCCTGTTCGGATTCCTGGACCACCGGCGGTGCCTTGCCCTTGAAGTGCATCTCGTTCCAATAAACGATCAGGCTGGCGTTGTCCTGGTGCAGGACACCGGCGGTGAAACGGGCGCGGACATCGCTGGAGATTTCGCGGTTCACGGGGATGATCGCGTTCCCGTCGGGCCACAAGGTCAGGCGCAGCAGGTAGATCGCGGCGACATCGCCGGAGTTCAGCGGGTGGCCCAGGGTTACCGACGGATTGGCCACCACCAGGATGTCCTCTGCCCGCGCCATGTCCGACAGGAACAACCCTATCAGAACCGCCAGCAGGGGCCGCCGCCGCCGCATCAGAACAGCACGGACCAGGAGGCGAACAATCCGGTGGGGTTGACCGGCGGCCCACCGACGTTCAGCAGATATTCCAGCCTGAAGACCATGGCCGGCTGCGGCCGGAAGGCGAAGCCGGCCAGGACGTCCTGGGCCGTTCCGTCGCTCGCAGGGACGGCCTGCCCGGCGCTGGCGGACGCGGTGCCGCGCCCATCATAAATCTCGTACCAGCCGTAAATGGACCACCGGTCATCGAAGGCGTAGGACGGCGCCACGTACGCGCTCCACTCCAGGCTGCGCGGCGTCTGTACGCCAGCCGGCTGGGAAAGGGACGACACCACCCCTTCACCCTGCAGTGTCACTGGGCCCATCGTATACCGGAAGTCGACGCCCGCCAGGTGCTGCTCCACCCCCAGCCGGTCGATGGTGCGCTGGACCGAAAATCCCACCTTGTCCAGCAGGGCCAGGGGAAAGCTGACGTGCAGGCCTTCGACCAGGCGGTAATGATCATCGACGATGCTGTCCGGCCGCGCGGAGAATTCGTCCATGGGCTGCCAGTAGACCTGGACATCCGGCCAATGGGCCTCGGGATCGTTATACAGAACCGACAGGCCGGTGGCGTATTGGCTGAAGCCGCGGTAGGTCGCCGCCGGCCGGACCGTTGACAGGACCAGCGGGGCCGCGTGGATTTGGTTCCAGTCGCCGACCGGCGCCAGCATCTTGCCGAACCGTATGGTGAAGCCGTCCGGCAACTGGACGTCGTCGTAAAGACGCTCCAGCACGACATAGCCATGACCCTTTCCGCCATCGCCGCCGTCATTCCCCTTCGCCCAAGGCAGGAGGTTGAGCCCCGTCAGTTCGGCTTCCATGAAGGGGTTGACGAAGATGCCGACATGCGCGCTGGCGTAGAGGCTGAGATCCTCAAGGCTCAGGGTCTTGCGGCCTTGGTCGGGCAGGCTCGCGACCAGGCTGGAATAGCCCGCCAGGTTGACCGGGCCGACGTTGAACCCTTGGCCCGGCACATAGCTGTCCGCCGGTTCGGCGTCTTGCGCCCGGGCAGTGCCGGCCGCCAGGGCGGCGACCACGATGGCGCTGGACAGCCTGGTGGCCCGCGCAAGACGGGAAAGGTGCCGGAAGGTCATGGCCATCGGAACGGATCCCCACCCCGTCACGATGGGGGCAGGGCGTAAAGATAGCCGACATTGCGGATGGTCTTGATGGGCTGCTCACCATCGACGGCGGTGGCGTCGAGTTTACGCCGGACCTTGCTCACCAGCGTGTCGACGTTGCGGTCGGCGCCGGCCGCGTGATGTCGGCCGAACGCTGCCGCCGAAAGCTCGTCCCGGGAAATGATGCGGCCCGCCCCGCGCAGCAGGTGTTCCAGAAGGCTGAATTCCGCCGAGGTCAGGTCCAGCCGCCATTCCCCGTTCCAGGCGACGCGGGCGGTCGGGTTCAGCCGGACGCTGCCCACCTGCAGGTCCGCCGGCGCCTTGTTGGCCCCGCCGTTGACGCGGCGCAGGACAGCGCGAATTCGGCTCACCAGTTCGCGCGGATTGACGGGCTTTGGCACGTAGTCATCCGCGCCGATTTCGAAACCGACGATGCGGTCAACGTCGTCATCGCGGGCCGTCAGCATGATGACGGGCACGTCGGATCGTTGGCGAAGGCGTTTCAGGACATCGAAACCCGATAGCTTGGGCAGCATGACGTCCAGCACGATCAGGTCCAATTCCTCCGGCGCATGGTCGAAGCATGCGGCGCCGTCATGGGCCGCGTCGACGGCGAACCCGTCCTGTTCCAGATACTCGCGCAGCATGTCCACAAGCGCGACATCATCGTCAACGAGCAGTATTCGATCCATGCCTGATTATTGGCGAACAGGGCAGCCAAGTCGACTGCCGACCCATGGTGGGGGCGAATATTGGGTTGGGCGCGGCGTGGGCGGCGACAGGGGCGTCTCTGAAAGGGATGTGCCGCCGCCCGCGACGCGGACGCGATCAAGCCTTGATATTGATGTTGTTGCCCCGGTCCTTGTCGACGGCGCCCGTGTCCACGTCGCCGTCGCCATCCCGATCCAGGGTGGCGGGCTGCTGCGGGGCGGCCTGGCTGGCGGTGGTGTCGGTCGTCGCGGCGGGGGCGGCGGGGCGGTACAGGGCGGCGACGGAACTGGCGTACCCGCCAATGGAAGAAATGCTCATGATCGTAACTCCACGGAAGTGTTGGTCGGTTCGGGTGCGTTGTCGCTTTCGAGGGCAATATACCCTGCGGCCTGGAGACCAATTGTGGAGTTTTGTCGAGTCCTGCGGAATTGCGGCTGATCGGACGCACCGCAGGCTTCGGCTGACTGTCTTATCAGCGGGACGGTATGTCCAAAATCGGCGTCTATTGAGTGGAATTTGGATCGGTCATTTACAGGGGTGTCTTCTGACCCCAACCTGGAGTGATCCCCATGACCATCCTTGTTACTGGCGCCACCGGCCGCGTCGGCCGCCATGTCGTCGACCAGCTCGTCAAACGCGGCGCCCCTGTCCGGGTGCTGACCCGTGACCCGTCCAAGGCCGACTTCCCGGCCGGTGTGGAGGTGGCGCAGGGCGATCTGCTGGACATCGACGCCCTGCGTGCCGCCTTCGCCGGCGTGGACACGCTGTTCCTGCTGAACGCAGTCACCGGCGATGAATTCACGCAGGCGATCATCACCCTCAACATCGCCCGTGAGGCGGGCGTGCAGCGGCTGGTCTACCTGTCGGTGATCCACGCCGACCGCTTCGTGAACGTGCCTCACTTCGCGGTAAAGCTGGGCGCCGAGCGCATGATCGAACAGATGGGCTTCAGCGCTACCATCTTGCGGCCCACCTACTTCATCGACAATGAACTGATGATCAAGGACGTCATCATCAATCATGGCGTCTATCCCATGCCGATCGGCGGCAAGGGTGTCGCCATGGTCGACGCCCGCGACATCGCCGAGGTCGCCGCCATCGAGCTGATCCGCCGCCGGCAGGGGGCAGCCGATTTGCCGGTCGAAACCATCAACCTGGTGGGCCCCGATACGCTGACCGGTACTGACGTGGCGGCGATCTGGTCGGACATCCTGGGGCGGCCGGTCGCTTATGGTGGTGACGACCCCAGCGGCTTCGAGCGCACCATGGCCAGCTTCATGCCGACGTGGATGGCCTACGAGATGTGCCTGATGGCCGAGCGCTATGTCAGCGACGGCATGATCCCCGAAGCCGGCGATGTCGAACGGCTGACCGGCATCCTGGGTCGTCCGCTGCATTCCTACCGCGACGTCGCGCGTGGGATCGTACCCTCGGCCTGAACCGAAACTTCGCTCAAAGGCGCGCCCCGGGCTACCGGCCCAGGGCGCGCCTTGAAAGCAACGCATCAGCGGAGAATGAATGCCCCATGCTCACGCCGGCGACACCTCCAGCAGCAGCGATTTCTCGAAGCTGACCGTCAGTACCGGATGGGCCGACGGCACCAGGCCAAGGTCGCGCTCCTCGACATAGTCACGCACCCGGAAGCGGCCCCCGGCCGGCAGCCCGCGCAGGGTCAGGGGGCCGCTCCAGTGTGGCGCGTAAAAGGCGTAGTAATAGCGCCCGCCGCTTTCCACCAGGTGGCCTTCCGGCTTGTCGAAGCCGATATCGTAGACGTCGCCGCGATAGAGGCCCTCGGCGAGCCGCTTGTCGCGGTAAAGCCCAATCCATTTCTTCCAGTGGGCCTCGCGCTCCGGCGTCAGCAGGAAGGAATCCTTGGGCTTGGGGTCGACCGGCCAGGTGAACTTGGTCGAGACGATCCCGCCGATTCCGACGGTGGAGGCGAAGTCGTCGCCACCGTCGGACAACTCGACATGGTCGCCGGCGAAGGGCGCCGACGGGCCCATCAGCGCCTTCAGCGTCTTGCCCTTCAACCGCACCTGCCACGAGGACTCAGGGTCCGAGGCCGGCACCTGGTTGACGTAGGGGAAGTCGTAGACGCTGTAGGCGGTGCCGCAGGGGCACAGTTCGACGATGTTGTCCTTGTCGATGGCCATCGCCGCTTCGTAGATCGCGCGGAAGAAGCCGGGCAAGGCCTCGACCGACTCCTCGGGCCGGGCATGGTTGTGCGCAGGGTTGTAACAGGGGGCCACGCCGTTCAGGTGCTGCCCGTCGATCTTCAACCCCTTGAATCCCCAGTCGCCGAGGAACTTCCTCACCAGCGCCACGGTGTGGGCGCGGGTCGGCTCATAGGCCGGGCACAGGTAGAAGCTGTTCCACCAGGTGACCAGCTGGGGCGCGCCCTCCTTGGACAGCAGCAGCATGTCGGTATGGTCGTGCAGCAGGTCGCTGCCGGGCGCCGCCGCCAGCGGCGCATACCACAGGCGCGGCTTGAGGCCGCCCTGACGGATGCTGCCCACCAGTTTCAGGAAATCGGCCTCGCGCCCCGGGTATTTGGCGGGGTCGACCACCCAATCCCCGATCGCTTTCTGCCAGCCGTCATCGATCACCGCCCAGTCCAGCCCCAATTCCTTGGCCTTGGGCAAGGTGGCCTCGATCAGCTCCGGCGTGCACGACCGCTCATAGCCCCAGGCGCACCAGATGGGTTCGAAAGAGGCGGCGGAGGGTTGCGGTGGCCGCACGCCCCGATCGGCGGCGATGCGGCGGTAGGCGTCGAGCGCCGCGAAGTAATCGCCCGCATGCACGGCCAGAAGCGTCTCCAGCGTGTCGAACGTCCCGCCGGGCGCCAGCACGACATCGCGCTCGGCGGTCAGGGCCAGGCGCGCGCCGCCCTTGTCCTCGCTGACCGGCAGCGACACCAGTTCCGGCACCGGCGCCAGATGGCCCACGGCCAGGCCGCCCTCGCGCCGCCACAGGTCGGCGATCGGCGGGCCGCCGCCGTAGTCCGAGGACGACATGCCCAGGTAATTGTCCTGGGCGAAACCTGCCTTCACCGGTTGCAGCCAGTCGCGCCGGTCGGCATAGGTGCCACCGGAATAGGACCAGAAGGCGGGGGCCGGATCGCCCGGTGGCAGCCCCGGCGGCAACAGACGATGCGCGCCATTGCGCCAGCCGGTCGCCGCCACGGCCTTCGCGGTGATGTTGCGGTAAGAGACCTGCATGAACGCCACGCCGGGGTAGCGCGCGTACTGGCGCAGGGTCAGGGTCTTTTCGATGCCCTGCCCGGACAGGCCGGTCAGGCGCACCTGGCGGCCGGGGCCATGGCGGTCGTTGATGGCCTGCGAGGTTGTTTCGCGCAGCTCGAACAACACGGCGTCGTGGCCACCGACCAGGGACAGGGTTTCGCCGGCGTCGAAACCGGTCAGCCACAGCGGCTTGCCCTCCGTCACCAGGGCGATGCGCGATCGCATCTGATTGTCGAATTCGATGCGCAGCCGGTCATCCGCGAAAACCACCACCCTCCCCGGCGCCGCCAGCGCCCGCATCGGCGTGGCCATGGGTGCTGTGAGCGCCAGGCTCGTCGTCATCTTGAGAAAGGCGCGGCGCGAGGAGGGCTGCTTCATGGCGAGTCCAGACGATTGTCGATGTCGTTCGTTTGCCAAAGCTATGGCGAACGAAATCGAAATTCAATATGAATATCGCAATAAAACGAAACTTGCGTCGCTATACCCGCCGCAAATCCACGCCTAGCGACCGGCAGGCGGTGGCGATGGTATCGGGTGCCGCCTCGTCGGTGATCAGCATGTCGATCTCGCCCACGCCGATGATGCGATGCAGGCAGACCCGGCCGAATTTCGAACTGTCGGTGACGGCGATGGTCTGGCGCGCCACGTCGGCCATCTTGCGGTTCAGGATGGCCTCGGCCTCGTGATGGGTGGTGACACCCCGGTCGATGTCGATGCCGTCGACGCCCAGGAACAGCTTGTCGACCGCCAGTTCGCTCAGCGCCGCCACTGTCTGGGCGCTGTAGAACGCCATGTTCTTGCGCCGCAGTTCCCCACCGATCAGCACTACGCGGATATGGCTCTTGCCGGCCAGCTCGGTCACGATGTTGAGGTCGTTGGTGACGACGGTCAGGTCTTCGATATCCGGCAGGAAACGGGCGATTTGCAGGGTGGTGGTGCCGGAATCCAGCACGATGGACTCGCCGGGGTTGATCAGGCTGGCGGCGTAGCGGCCGATGCGCTCCTTCTCCGCGTGCTGCAGTTCCAGCTTGGCCGCGACCGGGGATTCAATGGCGGCCGTCGTCGCTGAGCCGACCACGTCGGAGGCGATGGCGCCGCCATAAGAGCGCGCCATGACGCCATGCTCCGTCAGGAAGTGCAAATCCTTGCGGATGGTCTGCATCGAAACGCGGAACCTTTTGGCCAGGTCCGCCACCTGGACGCTGCCGTGCTGGCGCACCATGGCGCTGATCTGGCTGCGCCGCTCGCTGGTATCGCGCTTGATGCTCATCTTTCGTTTTCCTGGCCTTGGACGCCTACGAGTGCGGCACTTGCCCAGGCGCGTCAATTGGAAAAACCGCCCGCCAGGGTTCCGCTTCAAAGCGCGCGATTCAGTGTGTTGCGTTTTCCATCTTCTTTCAGTAAGGTCGCGAAGTGGCAAGAAAACGAAACTTAGCAAAACGAACCTCAAGGGAGTGCCGCGTGTCCAGTATGGCCATCCCCGCCTATCGCCGTCCCTGGCTGCTCTTCGCGCTGCTGACCACCGGTTTGTGGGGCGTGTGGGGCGCCTTCGCCGGTACCCCGGCGGAAAACGGTTTTCCCGAGACGCTGATCTATGTCGTGTGGGCGTTCACTATGATCCCGCCGGCGCTGTACGCCCTGTGGCGGATCGACTGGAACTGGCCATGGGATCGCCGCTCCCTGATCTATGGCGCGGCGGTCGGGTTGCTGGGCGCCGGCGGCCAGATGGTCCTGTTCCACGCGGTGCGGATCGGCCCGACCTATCTGATCTTCCCAGTCATCGCCCTGTCGCCGCTGGTCACCATCGTCCTGTCGGCCGCGATCCTGCGGGAGCGGGTGACCTGGATCGGGGGCCTGGGCATCTTGTGCGCCCTGATGGCGCTGCCGCTGTTCGATTTTTCGCCGGGCGGCGCCGGGACCGGGCAGGGCCTGGCCTGGTTCGTGCTGGCGCTGCTGGTGCTGGTCGCCTGGGGCGTGCAGGGCTTCTTCATGAAGTATGCGGCACCGGTGATGAGTGCCGAGGCCATCTTCGCCTATATGGCGCTGACCGGGCTGCTGCTGGCCCCCGTCGCGCTGGCCATGACCGACTTCTCGCAGCCGATCAATTACGGCTGGTCGGGCCCGGGCCTGGCCGCCGCCACCCAAATCCTGAATTCGATCGGGGCGCTGACCCTGGTCTACGCCTTCCGCCACGGCCGGGCGATCGTCGTCTCACCGCTGGCCAATGCCGGCGCCCCGCTGATCACCGCGCTGATTTCGCTGGCGGCGCTGGGGCTGGTGCCGGCCCTGCCCAAGCTGGCCGGCATCGGACTGGCCTTCGCCGCGGCGGCCCTCCTGACCATTGAACCCGAGGACCAGGCATGAAAGCGATACTCGATCTGATCGAGCGGCACCGCGCCGGCGAACCGGTCGGCATCTATTCCGTCTGCTGCGCCCATCCGCTGGCGATCAAGGCGGCGCTGCGCCACGCCCGCGAGGCGGGCGGCCAGGCGTTGATCGAGGCGACCTCCAACCAGGTGAACCAGGAGGGGGGGTATACCGGCCTTCGCCCCGACGGGTTCCGCGACCTGGTCATGGGCCTGGCGGATGAGGCCGGCCTGCCGCGTGACCGCGTGCTGCTGGGCGGCGACCATCTCGGCCCCAATGCCTGGCGGGCGATGGATGCCGGGGAGGCGATGAAGCGCGCCGCCGTGATGGTGGCGGATTATGTGACGGCCGGCTTCCGCAAGATCCATCTCGATTGCTCGATGTCCTGCGGCGGTGATCCGCGCGGCCTTTCGGACGCGGTGATCGCCGAACGCACCGCCACCTTGTGCGAATGCACCGAGGCGGCCTGGAAAGACGCCGGCGGCGAACCGCCGGTCTATGTCATCGGCTCGGAAGTGCCGGTCCCCGGCGGCGCGCAGGAGGCGCTGAATGAACTGGCGGTGACCGATCCCGATGCCGCGCGCGCCACCATCGAGGCGCATCGCCAAGCCTTCGTCCGGCACGGGCTGGAGGCGGCATGGGAGCGGGTGGTCGGCTTGGTGGTCCAGCCGGGCGTCGAGTTCGACAACCACCATGTGGTCGATTACGTGCCGGCCAAGGCCGAGAAGCTGAGCGCCTCGATCGAAGGCCAGCCGCATCTGGTGTTCGAGGCCCACTCCACCGATTACCAAAGCGCCGCCGCCCTGGCTGCCCTGGTGCGCGACCATTTCGCCATCCTCAAGGTCGGTCCCGGGGTCACCTTCGCCCTCAGGGAGGCGCTGTGGGCCCTGGACCGCATCGGCCAGGAATGGCAGGGCGACGATCGGTCCGCCAGCCTGCGCGACACCGTGCTGGCGGCCATGCGTGACGACCCGACCTATTGGAAGCCCTATTACGAGGGGCGGGGCGCTGAGCTGGACCTGCAGCTGCAATACAGCCTGTCCGACCGCATCCGCTACTACTGGCCGACCGGCAGGGTCGCCCGCGCGGTCCGCCGGCTGTGCGCCGCATTCGATGCCGACCCGCCCCCCTTGGCCTTGGTCAGCCAGTACATGCCCGCCGCCTACGAGGCGATCCGCGCCGGCGCGCTGGCCTTGAAGGGCGAGGATCTCGTCATCCACCACATCCGGGAGACGCTGACCCCGTACTCCCGCGCCTGCGATCAACGGAGCACCCATTAATGACTTTCACCGTATTGGCCGCCGACGAGCTGGAGGCGCGCGGCGGCGGGTGGACGGCGCGCGAGATACGCCAGCAGCCTGCCATGTGGGCCGCCACCGAGCAGCTTGTGCAGGTGCTGCGCCCACGCGCCGAGGCGTTCCTGGCGCCCTTGCTGGCGCGCACCGACCTGCGGGTGGTGCTGAGCGGCGCCGGCAGTTCCGACTATATCGGCCGCTCGCTGGTGCCGGACTTGCTGGCCGGGCTCGGCCGCCGGGTCGAGGCCATCGCCACCACCGACCTGGTGGTTGGTGGCGCCCAGCTGCTGCAGCGCGACGTGCCGACCTTGCTGGTGTCCTTCGCCCGCTCGGGCAACAGCCCCGAGAGCGTCGCCGCCACGGAGATCGCCGAGGCCCATCTGGCCGAATGCCGCCATCTGATCATCACCTGCAATGGTGACGGCGCCCTGTATCGGCGTCATCACGGCAGGCCGGGCAGCCTGGTCGCGCTGCTGCCCGAGGCCACCCACGATCGCGGCTTCGCCATGACATCCAGCTTCACCTCCATGGCGCTGGCGGCGCGGCGCATCCTGCTGCCGGCGCAGCCCATCGACATCGCTCGCATCGGCGCGGCCGCGGATCTGGTTTGCGCCGATCACGGCGGTTCGCTGTCCGCCACCGCCGCGGGCGGGTTCAAGCGGGTGGTCTATCTGGGCAGCCGTGGCCTGGCGGGCATCGCGGACGAGGCGGCGCTGAAACTGCTGGAACTGACCGATGGCGAGATCATGGCCATGGCCCAGACGCCGCTGGGCTTCCGCCACGGCCCGAAAACCTTCGTCGACGGCCAGACTCTGGTGGTGCTGTTCCTGTCCAACGACCCGCAGGCGCGCCGCTATGAATTGGACGTGGCGCGCGAGATCGCCGGCGACGGCATCGCCGGCAGGCTGCTGGTGCTGGCGGGGCAGGGGGACGGCCTGGACGGGCTGGGCGCCGACCTGCTGCCCGGGCTGGAAGCCGCGTCCGACGCCGAGCTGAGCTTCCCTTATCTGACCTGGGCCCAGGCCTTCGCCCTCGGCGGTTCGCTGGCCCTGGGCCGCACGCCCGACAACCCCAGCCGCACCGGCGCAGTCAACCGGGTGGTGCAGGGCGTGACCATCTATCCCGAGCCGGGGAGGGCTTGATGTTCCTCGGCGTCGATGGCGGCGGCACCAAGACCGCTTTCCTGCTGCTCAGCCCCGAGGGCGCGGTGCTGGCGCACCATGAGGGAGGCTCCTCCTACCATCCCGAGGTGGGGATCGAGGGGGTGCGCGCGGTGCTGAACGATGGCGTGCGCGCGGTGCTGGCCCAGGCCGGCCTGCCGACCGCCGCCATCCGCCACGCCTTCTTCGGCTTGCCCACCCTGGGTGAGGATCCGGCCACCGATCCCGTCCTGGCGGATGCGGCCGGTGCCGCCGTGGCTTTCGGCCGGTACAGCTGCGGCAACGACATGGTCGGGGGCTGGGCGGGCGCCCTGGCGTGCGAGGACGGTATCGTCATCACCGCCGGCACCGGCTCCATCGCCTACGGCGAATACCAGGGCCGTGGCGCCCGCGCCGGCGGCTGGGGCGAGGTCTTCGGCGACGAGGGCTCGGCCCATTGGATCGGCCGCGAGGGGCTGGGCCTGTTCTCGAAGATGAGCGACGGGCGCGTGTCGCCCGGTCCGTTGCTCGATCTGGTCCGCGCCCGCTTCCAGCTGACCCGCGACATCGACCTGTGCGGCCTGGTCAACACGCCGGGCGGTGCCGCGCGCAGCGCCGTCGCCCAGGTATCGCAGACCGTGGCCGCCGCCGCGCAGGCCGGCGACGGGGCGGCCAGGGCAATCCTCATCCAGGCCGGGGGCGAACTGGCCCGTCTGGCCGACGCCGTCCGCGCGGGCCTCGGCGTGCCGGAGGGCGAGGAACTGGCCCTGTCATATGTCGGCGGGGTGTTCCGCGCCGGCGCGCTGGTGCTCGACCCTTTCGCCGCGGCGCTTGAGGCCGGCGGCCATCGCTATCGCCTGCGGCCGCCGCTGCTGACCCCCGTGATCGGCGCCGCACTCTATGCCGCCCGCGCCGCCGGGATCCGTTTCAGCCGCGAGCAGGTGACGACGCTCGCATCAAAATGAAAGCGGCCTCGAATGCCGCGACCGAACAGGAGGTGGAAAGAATGAGGAGAGGTCTGAAGACGGCCCGCAGAACGCCGCAAAGCGCCTGGATCCTGCCGTTGATCCTGGCGATGGGATGCGGGGGCGGGGCCTGGGCCCAGTCGGCGGGTTCGGGTGCCGCCAATGCATCCTCCGCCACGGGCGACTTGGAGGAGATCGTGGTCACCGGCATCCGCGCCGACCTGGAAAAGTCGCTGGAGGTGAAAAGGAACGCCTCCGTCGTCCTTGATTCCATCAACTCCACCGAGCTGGGACGCTTCCCCGACGCGGACGTCGCCGATTCACTGGCGCATCTGCCCGGCATCACCATTTCGCGTACCACCGGCGGCGAGGGGCAGAAGGTCAGCGTGCGCGGCCTGGGCGCACAGTACAATATCGTCACCTGGAACAACCGCGTCCTGGCCACCGACGATGACGGCCGCGACCTGGCCTTCGACGTGCTGCCGTCCGAGGTGATCACCGCCGCCGATGTGCTGAAATCGCCCCAGGCGTCGGCGCTGGAGGGCAGCATTGGCGGCACGGTGAATTTGCGCACCGCCAGCCCCTTCGACAATCCCGGCTTGCATGGCGGCGTCCACGCCGAGGGCGACTACAACGACATGTCGACCCTGCACGGCCAGAAATATACGGCCTTCCTGTCCGATACCGATTCAACCGGCACCTGGGGAATCCTGATCGGCGCCGTGCATTCGGACAACAATATCCGTACGGACTCGCTGAACGCCTACCAGCAGAACATCTACGGCCCCAACACCTATCCGTTCGATGGCAGCGGCAATCCGCACGCCCTGGCGGCGACGCCCTGCTGCATCACCTTCGGCTCGATCTATGACGAGAAGAAGCGCGACGCGGTGTCGGGCAGCATCGAATGGCGTCCGACCGACACGCTGAAGATCGCCGTTGATGGCCTGTGGACCCGGCTGCAGGACCCGCAGGTCGGCTATAACGAGAGCTATTATTTCCCCTACGGCAGCGACCAGAACGGCAATCCGACCTGGAACAACGCCACCTACCAGAACGGCATCATCAGCGGCGTGTCGGTCAACGACTTCCAGCCGGAAATGGTCAACAACACCATGGCCCGCAAGGTCGATACCAGCCTGGTCGGCATCAATGCCAAGTGGCAGGCCACGTCGCGGCTATCCCTGGCGCTGGACGCCTACCGCTCCGCCGCCGACCGGCCCGAGGGCGGCAAGGACACCTTCATGACCGCCGGTCTGGTGTCCGCCACGCCCTATGCCGAAGACATCCTGAACATGTCCGATACCGTGCGGGGGCTACCCAGCCTCAACGTCGCCATCCCGCCCAGCCAGCTCGGCCTCGGCGCCTGCCCGTCGGGAACGGCCAGTTCCACCAATGCCGGATATTGCTCCTACACGGCGCTGATGAACTCCGGCTTCCTCAACGACAACAAATACTGGTCGACCCACTATGTCGGTCTCAACGGCTACACCGTGAAGGACCAGGTGCGCGGCATCAATCTCGACGGCACCTATGACGTCAACGCCTTCTTCATCGACCGCCTCACCTTCGGCGGGGGGGAGACGCGGCGTGAGAAAAGCCGCCTGGATATCAGCAACGACTGGGACAACGGCTCGGGCCAGTACGGCACGCTGTACAACACCGCCGGCTGTCCCATCCAATGCAGCCCCTATTCCTTCGCCTCGCAGGGCTATGACGTGGTCACCATGGTCAGCCCGCCCAATTTCATGCAGGGCGCCGGCGGGTCCTTCCCGACCACCTTGCCGCGCCTTAATTCGGCGGCGCTGCTGAACTTCCTCAGGAGCCTGAACGGCAAGCCCAACCCCTTCTATTGCCAGAATTACCCGACCGTCTGCGCAGCACCCTACACCTCGTTCGACTTCTCACAGACCCTGCCGCAGGAAAACCCCTACAACTCCTACAGCGTCAAGGAACGCACCGACAGCTTCTATGTCGAGGCGGAGATGTCGGGCACGCGGTGGTCGGGCAACATCGGTGTGCGCGTGGTGCGCACCGAAACCGACGCCAGCACCGCCGCGGCCGTGCCGGTGTCGCTATGGACCCCGACCGACGTCGGCGCCACCCAGACCTGGAACGTGCAATATGCCGCCGGCCAGGCCTCGACCTCGCACGGCTCCTACATCATCCCGCTGCCGTCCGCCAATTTCGCCTATTGGGCCATGCCGGAGGAGCTGCAGCTGCGCGCCGCGGTGGCCCAGACCCTGTCGCGCCCCAATCTCAACCAGCTGGCACCGACCTCATCAAACAACGCCATCAACGGCGAGCCGCAGCTGTTCTACGGCGGCACGGCCGGCCTGCGCCCCATCAAGGCCTGGCAGGCGGACCTGTCGGCCGAATGGTATTACATGCCGCACGCCGCCTTCACCGTCGCCCTGTTCGGCAAGCGGATCCGCGACGACATCTATGAGGGCGTGTCGACGAATGTGGATCTCGGCACCATGCAGTATGTCGGTGGTCCGCCCGGCACCGTGCCCGGCACGCCCTTCCTGTGGACAGTGACGGCCCCCTCCAACGGTGCCAAGAGCACCTTCGCCGGCATCGAGCTGACCTGGCAGCACATGACCGATCTGGGCGTCGGCATCCATGCCCAGTTCACCGCCACCAGCAGCCAGGGTTACGACCAGAACGGCAAATCGCTGGGCGCGATCGACCCGGTGCCGCCGATCACCTCGTCGCTGAGCCTGATTTACGACAAGGACGGGCTGTCCGGCGACATCACCTGGGACCACGCGTCGGGCTACACCTACGCCTGCTCGATGTGCACCGAGGTGCCCGGCTGGCCGGCCAAGGCCGACTCCTTCGACTGGGTCACGGCCAGCGTCCACTACAAGTTCCTGCATGGCTTCGACGTCTATGTCGAGGCTAAGAACCTGACCAATTCGGTGGCGCGCACCTACCTCAACGGCAACCCGCTGCTGCCCTGGGCGCCCGGCCAGTCCGTGGGGCAGAGCACCAGCGGCGTGGGCGCCGGATATTCCGCCTATGGCCGCACCTTCGTGGCCGGCGCGGCCTATCAGTTCTGAGGGCGAACCCATGTCCAAGCTTGCACTGGCATTCGCCGTGACGCTGATCGCGTTCGCGGCGAACGCCGACGAATTGCTCTACACCGAGGCGGATTTCGCCTCGGTGCCCAAATTCGACGCCCATGTCCACGCCAACCGGCAGGGATCCGAGTTCCTCGACATCGCCCGGAAGGACGGGTTCGAGCTGCTGTCGATCAACGTCGATTATCCCGATTTCCCGCCATTGGCCGATCAGGCCAAGGTGGCGCACGCGCTGAAGGCGCTGGACCCCGGGCGTTTCCATTTCGCGACCACCTTTTCCATGAAGGGATATGGCGGGAAAGGATGGGCCGCCGCCACCATCCGCCACCTGGACGCCGAATTCGCCCGGGGCGCGCTGGCGGTCAAGGTGTGGAAGAACATCGGCATGGTGGAAAGGAACGCCCAGGGCCGGCTGATCATGCTGGATGATCCCGGTTTCGACCCGGTGATGAACCATCTGGCGGAAAGGCACATCCCGCTGATCGCGCATCAGGGCGAGCCGAAGAATTGCTGGCTGCCCCTGGACCAGATGACGACGGAGAATGACCGCAGCTATTTCCGCGAGCACCCCGAATACCACATGTATCTGCATCCCGAGCAGCCGAGCCTGGAGACCATCCTGGCCGCGCGCGACCGGATGATCGAACGCCATCCCGACCTGGCGGTGGACGGGGCGCATATGGGCAGCCTGGAATGGGACGTCGATCTGTTGGCCAAGTTTCTGGACGCCCACCCCAACGCGGTGGTCGATCTGGCCGCGCGCCTGACCAATGTGCAGTACCAGTCGGTGCGCGATCACGATAAGGTGCGGGCCTTCTTCATCCGCTACCAGGACCGGCTGCTGTATGGCACCGACCTGACCGACAACCCGCCCTCACCGCAGGAGCGCGCCCAGAATCCGCCCCGTGAAGAGGGCGGCATCACGGCGGAGGCCGATCATTTCTGGCGTTCGGACTGGCGATACCTGGCCACCACCGGCAGCCAGCGGATCGACGCGCTGAACGCCGAGGTCAAGGGCCTGGGCCTGCCGAAGGCCGTGATCGACAAGATCTACTGGTCCAACGCCCGCCGCGAGTTCCATCTGCGGCCGTAGGTCACCGCCACGCCCGTGTCATGGGCCGTCCCGCGTCATGGAATGGGATCACCGGCTGCCCGCCCGGATGATTTCCGCGGCCAGCTGATCCAGGGGCAGGATCTTGCCGGCGGCGCCTAGGGCGATGGCCTCCCGCGGCATGCCGAAGACGACGGAGGTGGCCTCGTCCTGGGCGATGGTATGGGCGCCGGCCCCCTTCATTTCCAGCAGGCCGCGCGCGCCGTCGTCGCCCATGCCGGTCATGAGGATGCCGACGGCGTTGGGGCCGACATGGGTGGCCGCCGACCGGAACAGCACATCGACGGACGGCCGGTGGCGGGACACCAGGGGGCCGTCCTTGACCGAGACGTAATAACGGGCGCCGCTGCGCTGCAGCAGCATGTGGCGGTTCCCGGGCGCGATCAGCACCCGCCCGCGCATCACCGTGTCCCCGTCCTCCGCCTCCTTGACCTCCATCTCGCACAGGCCGTTCAGCCGGCGGGCGAAGGCTTCGGTGAACTTCTCCGGCATGTGCTGCACCACCACGATGCCCGGGCTGGCGGCCGGCAGCATTTCCAACACCACCCGCAGTGATTCCGTGCCCCCGGTCGATGCGCCGATGCAGACCACGGTTTCCGTGGTCCGGGCCATGGCGTGGTGGCGGGCCAGCGGGGGCGGCAGGACGACGTCAGCGGTCAGCTTGCGCTCCGGCTCGCGCACGCGCGGGGCCGTGGGCACATGCTTCAGCCGGGCCCGGGCCGCCGCCTTCACGACATCGCAGATGCGGATCTTCGCATCCTGCAGGAACTCGGCCGTGCCCACGCGGGGCTTGAGGATGATGTCGACGGCGCCGGCGTCCCAGGCCTGGTTGGCCGTCTCCGAACCGGCCTCGGCCAGCGAGGAGCAAATGACCACCGGCACCGGCCGCTGCGACATCAGCCGCCGCAGGAAGGTGATGCCGTCCATGCGCGGCATCTCCACATCCAGGGTTATGACGTCCGGCACCTCCTGCTGGATGCGGCGCGCGGCGACGAACGGGTCGGACGCCGTCGCCATCACGTCGATCTCAGGATCGGATTGCAGGATGTCGGTCATGACTTGGCGGACCGATGCGGAATCGTCGATGACCAGCACACGGATCTTGCGGAGCATGGCCGATCACTCCCGCCGGAAGACGCTGGCACCCAGCGGACGCATCGGCAGGCCGGATCCCGCCAGGGATTCCGAATGCCCCAGGAACAGGTAGCCGCCGGGGCGCAGGTGGTCGCACAGGCGGGCCAGCACCGCCTGCTGCGTCGGCTTGTCAAAGTAGATCAGGATGTTGCGGCAGAAGATGACGTCCAGGTCGCGATCGACCGGATATGTCGCGTCCATCAGGTTCAGCCGGCCGAACCGGACCATGCGGCGCAGTTCGGGCACGATGCGCACCAGGCGCCGAGCCCGCTCTTTGGAGCGCAGCAGATAGCGCTGGCGCATTTCCGGCGGCACGGGGGCGATCATCTCCTCCGGATAGATGGCCGTGGCCGCCGTTTCCAGCACGCGGGTCGAGATGTCGGTGGCCACGATGTCGACCCGGAAGCCGCCATGACGCTGGCTGGCATCGGCCAGGACCATGGCCAGGGTGTAGGGTTCGGCCCCGATCGAGCTGGCGGTGCTCCAGACTTTCAGGCTGGTATACGGCCCGGCGCGGCGCTGGGCCAGCAGCTCCGGCAGCGCCACCTCCTCCAGGATGCGGAAATGCTCCTGCTCGCGGAAGAACTCCGTCTTGTTGGTGGTGACGACGTCGATCAGATGGATGGCCTCGTCCGCCAGGCCGCCGCCGTCGAAAAGACGCGCGCAATAGTCCGCCAGGTCGGCAGCACCGGTCGCCACCACCCGCTTGCGCAAGCGGCCCTCGACCATAGTCCGCTTGCTCTCGGGCATCTTGATGCCGCTGTAATCCTGGATGAAGGCGGCCAGCCGACGAAAGTCGCGCGCGCCGAGGCGGTCGGTGGCAGCCACCGCTGCCGCCCTGGAAACCGCCTCCCCGTGATCCGCCAACACTCAGTACTTCTCGAACTCGGCGTCGCGGGCATCGCCGGCGCCATTGGTCAGGTCCAGGGCGAAGCCGGCGGCAGCAGCCTTGCGCCCGGCCCCGACGCGCACGGCTGCCGGTGCCGCGCGGCCATTGTGTCCAGGCCCGTGCCCATTCGCGGCCCGCGTGTTCGCCGGGCGCGCGGGGGAGGGCGCCGGCTTGGCGGCGCTGGCCACCGGCCGCGACGGCCGGCGCGCGGCCGCGACCGACGCGGGCGCTGCCCCATCCACCCGGAAGTAGGCGATGCTGGCTTGCAGCTGCTCCGACTGCGCCGCCAGCTCCTCCGACGTTGCCGACATCTGTTCCGACGCGCTGGCGTTCTGCTGTGTCACCTTGTCCAGCTGCTGGATCGCCTGGTTGATCTGCTCCCCGCCGATATCCTGCTCGCGGCAGGCGGCACTGATCTCCGCCACCAGTTCCGCCGTCTTCTTGATGTCGGGCACCAGGCGCGTCAGCATCTCACCCGCCTCCTGCGCCGCCTGCACCGTCTGCGACGACATGGTGCTGATCTCCGCCGCCGCCGTCTGGCTGCGCTCCGCCAGCTTGCGCACCTCCGACGCCACCACGGCGAAGCCCCGGCCATGCTCGCCCGCCCGCGCCGCCTCCACGGCCGCGTTCAAGGCCAGCAGGTCCGTCTGGCGCGCGATCTCCTGCACGATGGTGATCTTCTCCGCGATCGTCCGCATGGCCTGCACCGCCCGCGTCACCGCCTCGCCGCTCGTCTGCGCGTCCGCCGCGGACTGCCGCGCGATCTTCTCCGTCTGGCTGGCGTTGTCGGCGTTCTGCTTGATGTTCGCCGCCATCTGTTCCATCGACGCCGACGCTTCCTCCGCCGCCGACGCCTGCTCCGTCGCCCCTTGCGACAGCTCCTCCGCCGTCGCCGACAGCTCCTGGCTGCCCGACGACACGTTGTCCGACGCCGACGTCGCTTCCCCCACGACATCCCGCAGCTTCTCGACCATGCGCTTCAGCGCCAGGCCCAGGACATCCTTGTCGGACAGGGGCGTGGCCTCCACCGTCAGGTCGCCATCGGCGACCGTATCGGCCACCTGCGCCGTGGCCCGCAGGTTGGCGATCATGCGCTTCAGTGCGATGCCCAGCGTATCCTTGTCGGATAGGGGCGTGGCCTCCACCGTCAGATCGCCGTTGGCCACCGTGTCCGCGATGCCGGCCGTCGCCCGCAAATTGTCCATCATGGTGTTCAGTGCGGTCACCATGTCCCGGATCTCGTCGTCGGACCTGACGGCCAGCGACTGGTCCAGGTCGCCGCGGGCGACGCCGTTGGCCAGGCGGATGGCGCCCTGCAGGCCCCGGCTGATGCTGATCAGGATCCAGGTCGCGGCGGCCAGCGCGATCAACAGCGAGACGGCGACCGTGGCGGTAAGTACCGTCCGCGCGGCGTCATACTGGGCGCTGGCGGCGGCCTCCGTCTGCGTCATGTTCGCCTGGGCCAGGGCCACCACTTCGTCCAGCGCCGCGTCGGCGCTGTCCAGCACCTGCCGCCCCTCGACGCGGGACAGGCGGACAGCCTCGTCCCGCTGCTCGCTTTTCGCCAGGGCGATGACCCGGTTCTGGATGGGCAGGAATTGCTTCCACACGGCGGTAAAGGCGGCCACCTTCTTGTTGCTTTCACCACTGGTGAGGGAGTCCAGCTTGGCACGGTCGGTTTCCAGTGCCTGCTGTTCCTTGGCGATCCGCGCCTCGTATTGGCTCACCAGCTCCTTGCTGTCCGCCAGCAGAAGGCTCTTTTCCGACCGCGTCACGGTCATGAGGTCGGTGTAGAGATCCTGGGCCACCTTGATCTGCTGCATCGGCCCCTGGGCCATGTGGTGCAGGCTTTCATCCAGGGCGGCCAGTTTCTGTATGCCCAACACGGCGCTGGTGGTCGACAAGGCGACGATGACCGCGAAGGTCAGCCCCAGTTTCAGCTTGATGGTCATGCGCATCGCGAAGGATCCTTGATCGTCGGATTGTCTTAAAGGGCGCTGGCTGCCGGCAGCGGCTATGCGGCGGTGCTGGCCGCCAGGTCGGGCGGGGCCTTGCGGCCGATGACCGAGGCTTCGTCGGCGGTGAACAGGGTCGCCAGGTCGAAGACGATGACGAAGCCGTCGCCGCGGCGGCCCACACCACGAATGTAGTCGGACCGCCACGACACCCCGATGTCCGGCGGTGTCTCCAGTTGGCTCAAGTCCAGCGGCAGGACCTCGAACACCCGGTCCGCCATCAGGCCCAGGGCGATGTCCCGCCCGTTGATCGGGACATGCAGGACCAGGATGCGGGTATGTTCCGAGGGGACACTGGGCGACAGGCCCAGCTTCAGCCGCAGGTCGATCACCGGCACGCCCCGGCCCCGGACGTCGATCAGTCCGACAAGGTAAGGCGGGGTTTCCGGGATGCGGAACACCGGCCGCATGTCCAGGATTTCCACCACCGCTTCGACCGGGACGGCGTAGATCTCGCGCTCGATGCCGAGCGTGACGAACTGCGCCTCCCGCGAGGTTTGAGTCAGGCTGTTCATGATGGCCTCGAGACCTCAGTACTTTTCGAACTCGGCGTCGCGGGCATCGCCGGCGCCGGTGGTCAGGTCCAGGGCGAAGCCGGCGGCGGCCTTGCGCCCGGCCCCGACGCGAACCGACGCCGGGACCACGCGGCCATTGTGTCCGTGCCCGTGCCCATTCGCGGCCCGTAGGTTCGCCGGGCGCGCGGGGGAGGGCGCCGGCTTGGCGGCGCTGGCCACCGGCCGCGACGGCCGGCGCACGGCCGTGACCGCTGTGGGCGACGCGCCATCCACCCGGAAGTAGGCGATGCTGGCCTGCAGCTGCTCCGACTGCGCCGCCAGCTCCTCCGACGTCGCCGACATCTGTTCCGACGCGCTGGCGTTCTGCTGCGTTACCTTGTCCAGCTGCTGGATCGCCTGGTTGATTTGCTCCCCGCCGATGTCCTGCTCCCGGCAGGCCGCGCTGATCTCCGCCACCAGCTCCGCCGTCTTCTTGATGTCCGGCACCAGGCGCGTCAGCATCTCGCCCGCCTCCTGCGCCGCCTGCACCGTCTGCGACGACATGGTGCTGATCTCCGCCGCCGCCGTCTGGCTGCGCTCCGCCAGCTTGCGCACCTCCGACGCCACCACGGCGAAGCCCCGGCCGTGCTCGCCCGCCCGCGCCGCCTCCACGGCCGCGTTCAAGGCCAGCAGATCCGTCTGGCGCGCGATCTCCTGCACGATGGTGATCTTCTCCGCGATGGTCCGCATGGCCTGCACCGCCCGCGTCACCGCCTCGCCGCTCGTCTGCGCGTCCGCCGCGGATTGCCGCGCGATCTTCTCCGTCTGGCTGGCGTTGTCCGCGTTCTGCTTGATGTTCGCCGCCATCTGCTCCATGGACGCCGACGCTTCCTCCGCCGCCGACGCCTGCTCCGTCGCCCCTTGCGACAGCTCCTCCGCCGTCGCCGACAGCTCCTGGCTGCCCGACGACACGTTGTCCGAGGCCGACGCCGCCTCGCCCACGACATCCCGCAGCTTTTCGACCATGGTGTTGACGTGACGCATGAGGTCGCCGACCTCGTCGCGTGACGTCACCTCGGCGGTGCGGGTCAGATCACCGTCCGCCACGGCTTGCGCCAAGGCGCCCGCCTGGTTGAGGCCACGGCTGATACCCAGCGCGATCCAGGTCCCGGCCGCCATGGCGACCAGCAGCGACGCCAGCACGGCGACGGCCAGCATCAGGCGCGCGCTTTCGTATTGGGCGACGGCGTCGGCATCGGCGCGGGCCATCTGCGCGCGGTAGAGTTCGATGATGTCGGCCAGCTGCCGCTCCGCCTCATTCACCGCCTCGCGCGCCGGCCCCACGGATATCTCCACGGCCTTGGCCTGCTCTCCGCGCTTGGCCAACTCCCGTATCTTATCGTTGGCGGCCAGGAACTGCTGCCAGGTCGCCTGCAGCGCCTGCCATTTCGGTTTGCCTTCCGCGCTGATGATGGCCTGGACCTTTCCGACCAGCTCCGCGAAGTCCTGGCGATAGCCCAGGATATCGCGGTCGTACTTCTCTATCTGCTCGGGACTGGTCGAGAGCAGCATGTTCTTCTCGGCCCGCACCATCTGGACCAGGTCAACCAGCACCTCTTCGGCCCACTGCAGCTTCTGCACCGGGCCGGCGATCATGTCGCGCATGGTGGTGTTGATGGTGGCCAGGCTGCTGATGCCCAGCCCCGCCGTGGCGGTGCTGAGCATGATGATGAAGGCGAAGGTCAACGCCAGCTTCAGCTTGATGGTAACACGCATGTCAGGTTCTCCCGTCAGGCTGCGGAGCGTTGGGATGGGGTGGCCGCGTCGTCCCGCGCGTCACCGCGGGAGAAGATGCGTTCCAGGTCCAGGACGACGATGAATTCGGCACCGCGCTTGGCGATGCAGCGGATGTATTCCGGCCGCCAGCGCATGCCGATGCGCGGCGTCTCTTCCAGGGCGGAGGCCGCCACCTGGGTGATCTCGTACACCTTGTCCGCGCGGATGCCGACGGTCACCGGGTCCCCGTCGATCATCACCTCGGTGACGACGATGCGGGTGTCGATGGTCGGCGGCTGCAGCTCCATCCCGAACTTCAGGCGCAGGTCCGCCAGCGGCAGCACCTTGCCCCGCACATTGATCAGCCCGCCGACGAAGGGCTGGCTGTTGGGCACGCCGGTGACGGGAATGAGGTCGAGGATCTCGCGTACCTGCGCCGCCTCCAGGGCGAAAATCTCGCCTTGCAGGCCCAGGGTCAGGACTTCCAGCGGCGCGCCGCTTTTCCACGCTGTCATGATGTTCCCCTGCCGTCAGCTTGCGGCTTTGAAGCGGTTCTCGTAGGCCATGCCCAGCTTGACCAGATTGGCGATGTCCAGGATCAGGGCCACGGCGCCGTCGCCCAGGATGGTGGCGCCGGCGAAGGTCTCGACATCGGCGTGCAGCTTGGACAGCGACTTGATCACGGTTTGGTGATTGCCGATCACCTGGTCCACCACCAGGCCGACCCGCCGCCCGCCGAAGGAGACGATCACCGCCTTCTGGTAGCGGTCCGGGGGCTCCGACACCTGGAACAGCTCGCGCAGGCGCAGGAAGGGCACAAGGTCGCCCCGGATGTTCAGGAAGCTGCGCCCGCGTGAGCGCGCATCCTCTTCCGCCGACAGTTCCACGCATTCCTCCACCGCCGACAGGGGCAGGGCGTAGCGCCCGGTGCCGACGCGCACCAGCAGGCCGTCGATGATGGCCAGCGTCAGCGGCAGCCGCAGGGTCAGCCGGGTGCCCTCGCCGGGCGTGCTGGCGATATCGATCTTGCCGCGCAACCCCTCGATGGCGCGCTTTACCACATCCATGCCCACGCCGCGGCCGGACAGGCTGGTCACCTCTTTCGCGGTCGAGAAACCGGGCTCGAAGATCAGCTGGAACAGTTCGGCGTCCGACAGCTTGGCGCCGGGCGGGACCAGCCCCTGATCCTCGGCGCGGGATTGGATGCGCGCGCGATCCAGGCCGCGGCCGTCATCGCTGATGGACACCATGACCTCGGCCCCGGCATGGCAGGCGGTCAGGGTGATGCGCCCCGCCGCCGGCTTGCCCGCCGCCGCGCGCCCTTCCGGTGCCTCCAGGCCATGGTCGATGGCATTGCGGATCAGGTGGATCAACGGGTCGTTGAGGCGTTCGATGACCGTCTTGTCGAGTTCGGTTTCCTCACCCACTGTCACCAGTTCGATGCGCTTGCCCAGCTCGTTGGCCAGGTCGTGGACCAGCCGGCGGAAACGCCCGAACAGGGACCCGATGGGCACCGTGCGGACCCCCATGGTCGTGTCCCGCAGCTCGTGCGCCAGCCGCTCGATCTCCTCGGCGATCGCCTTCACTTCCACGTCGTTGCTGGACGCCGCGACCTGCGACAGGCGGGACTGCACGATCACCAGTTCGCCGACCCTGTCCATCAACTCGTCCAGCCGCTCGGCCGGCACCCGGATGCTGTCCGCCCCCTTGGCGGCGCCCTTGGCCCCACCCTGCGGGTTCCCCGGCAGAGCCGACGGGCCCGCGCCGGCGCCGAGGCCGGTACGCACATGCTGTTGTTCCGCCAGCGCCGCTGCCAGGGTGTCGGGGGAAACCTCGCCCGATTTGACCAGCAGCGTGCCCAGGGGCATCTGCGCGGCCACGGCGGCGTCCACCGCCCGCTGCGCCACATCCCCCCGGTCCACCAGGATTTCGCCGATGCGGCGGCCTTCGCTGGTCCTGCCGATGGCGTCGATCGACAACTCCATGTCGTCGATCACGAACATGAAGACTTCCTCGATCGCGGTGCGGGGCCGGCTGGTGGTCAGCACGACGTCCCAGGCCAAGTGGCACTCCGTCGCCGCCATTTCCTCCAGCGCCGGCACACCCTCGGTCCGCGCCACCACCGTGGCCACGCCCAACCCGCGCAACTCATCCAGCAGCAGCAGGGGATTGGTGCCCATCGCCATGGCGTCCCGGGCCAGCCGGAAGCGGATGCGCCAGGTGGACGTGCCTTCCGGGGACGTGCTCTGCGGTGCATCCTCCGGCTCCGGCGCGGTTTCAGCCGCCGCCGTGGATGCCGGCGGACCGCCCACGATCTGCTTCAGCGACTGCAGGATGGCATCGCCATCCGCGGTCTCCGCCAGGTCGGGCGCCTCGATCAGCAGCCGCATATGATCCTTGGCCGCCAGCCCCACGGCGATCAGCGCGCGGCTGGGCGCCACCTTGCCCTTGCGCACCAGGTCGAACGCCGTCTCCACATGGTGGGTGAAGGCGGCCACCGCGTCGAAGCCGAACATCGCCCCCGATCCCTTCACGGTATGAAGGGCGCGGAAGGCGCTGTTGATCAGGTCGTCGTCATCCGGCGCATGCTCAAGGTCGAGCAGCGCCTGCTCCAACTGCTCCAGCAGTTCCTGCGCTTCCTGACGGAAGATTGCGGCCGGGTCCAGCGTGCTCATGCGCCCAGGACCTTGCGCACGACGGCAACCAGCTGTTCCTGCTGAAAGGGCTTGGTGATCCAGCCGGTGGCGCCCGCCGCCTTGGCCGCCTGCTTCATGTCGGCATCGGATTCCGTGGTCAGGAACAGGATCGGCACGCCGCGATAGGCGGGCAGCTGGCGCAGCGCGCGGATAAGGTCCAGCCCGTTCATCACCGGCATGTTCAGGTCGGTGACCACCAGGTCGACCGCCGTGTCCTTGGCCTTGGCCAGCCCTTCAGCGCCGTCGCTGGCCTGCACGACGTCGTATCCGGCGCCGGACAGGGTCAGCTTCACCATCTGGCGCACGCTGGAGGAATCATCAACGCTCAGGACGGTCTTGGCCATCATCGTGCCTCCGTGTGCAGCCAGAAATCGCTATCGGTGGTTTGGTCGGCGGGGGCGGGGATTCCGGCCACCAGTTCGGCGGTCATGAGGAAACCGCCCCGGTGCAGCGTGTCGCGCAGCGCGCCGGAAACCGGCTGCGCCAGCTTGAGTATCCGCTGGGCATTCCTGGCGCTTTTCCGGGCGGCGAGCAGCAGTTGGACAAAGCTGAGGTCCACCTCGTCCAGCGCGCCGCAGTCTATTTCCAGGACGGCGTGGGCCTTCATCGCGCTCACGAGGGCCGCATGTGTCTCTTCGGCGTTGCGCAGTGTGCGGGCGCCCTCAAGAACGATTTTCCCGACATCGTCATTCGAGGAATTTGGCATCATAAGCACCCCGCTTGAGTTTCTTTGAAAAGAACATGCGTCCGCCTTTGGTGGCAGGTATTTGCCAGCCACAGATTTATTGAATATTGATAAGGATTTGCCGTTAAAAGAATTTTCCCAACGCAAATGCCAATCAAACCTGATGGCTTGACGCACCTTATGGGTAGTTGGTTGATAAAGTGTAAATGCCAACCGGCATATTGACTGATCTATATCAATATGGCCGAAAAGAATTTTGAATAAAATTCAATGTAAATAGGTAATTAACAAAATGATAGGAACCATTACAGTCATCGCTCAGAAGTCACACTTCATCACAATTGACGTAGGCCGACCCTTTCTGGGGAGACGTTAGGCGCGCGCGGTGCGGCCCAACGTTCACGGGTTCATTATGACGTAGCATCGCCATGGGGGTGAATGGTCGCTCCAGGATTAACCACCAATTTACCTGTTTGATGAAAAGTGGCCATCAACACGCCGAAAAATTGACTGGGGATACGCATGGGCAGGGATCTGGATACCGTGGCCAAGGCGATCAGGGCCGCGTCCATTTCGACCGACACGCGTTTCCTGGATATCGGCCGCCGCCTGGAAACCTCGGCTGACATCCTGACGGCGTTGACCCGCACCTTCGATACGCTGTCCGACGAGATGAAGGGGGACGGCCTGCGCCTGGCCACCCAGGATCTGTCGCAGGTGGCGCGCTTCGTGTCGGCCCTGACCCCGGGTGGGGAGGCGGGGGCCTTCCGCACGCTGACGGCGCTGGTCACCGCCATAGCCGGCAGGCTGGCGCGTATGGACAAGTCGATCAAGGGCGTCGGCATGCTGGCCACCAACGCCAAGATCGCCGCGGCGGTCATCGGCGACACCAGTGCCGAGTTCATGAACTTCGCCACCGAAATCCGGCGCACGCTGGGACTGGCGCAGGCCAGCCTGGACCAGTTCGCCGCCGAACTGGCGGGTGTGGGCCGGCACCTGCAGGCGGCTGCCGCCGACCAGTCCGCCTTGGATGCGCGGCAGGCGACCGCCATCCGCACCGTCCCCCAGCGGCTGGCCCACAGCATCGGCACGGTGGTCGATCGTGGCGGGCGGGCGGGCGCCATCGCCGCCACCGTCGGCCAGCGTGCCCAGGACATCGCCAAGCGCATCGGCCTGGCGGTCATGGCGCTGCAGGTGGGGGACATCACGCGACAGCGCATGGAACATGTCGATTACGCCCTGGGCCTGGTGGCGGAAATGGTGGCCCAAGCCGGTCCACTCCAGCCTGACGCCGCCGCCGCCGATGACGTGGCGACGACCGCCGGGTTTTGCTGTCGCCTGCAGGCGGCGCAGTTGGACGACACGGCGGACGAACTGGCGCAGGAGATCGGGCAGATACTGACCTCGCTGCGCGACCTGGCGCGCGATGCCCGGGACATCCTGAACCTGGGGCATGACGCTTTCGGTGCCTCCGGCAGCCAGCGGGGCACTTTCGTGGGTGAACTGGAAGGGGAGGTCGCGGAGGTCGATGCCCTGTTGCAGGGCTATGGCGCGGCGCGGCGCCAGGCTGACGAGGTGGCGGCGTCGGTGTCGGAAGCGACCACGCGGCTGGCCCGCCAGATCGGCACCATGCGAGCCCTGGAGGCGGACATCCGCATCATGGGCCTGAACACCAGCCTACGCTGCGGCCGCCTGGGTGCCATTGGCCGACCGCTGTCGATCATCGCGCAGGAATTGCGCCTCTACGCCAATGAGATCGCCGTGGAGGCCAACGGCGTGATGGGCGAACTGGACCAAATCGCCGCCATCGCCGCCAGCCTGTCGGGGCAGGCACGCGACACCGGTGCTGCGGATACCGCGGCCATGGCCGACGTCATGACGCGTTCCATTGCCCGCTTGGGAACCGCGGGCCAAAACCTCGCCGCCGCCCTGCAAACCCTGGAACGGGATGGCGAGACGGTGGTGGATCTGCTGCAGGAAACGGTGGATCGGGCCGCCGCACACGGTGAAATGGGCCAGGTGCTGCGGCAGGCCGCGGCCGACCTGGCCCTCCTCGCGCCGGGCCCGCACCTGGGTGATGTTCCGGCGCGGGCCGAGCCGCTGGTCGCCCTGATGGCCCGCAGCTATACCATGGCCCGCGAACGCCAGGTGCTGGACCGGTACGCGCCCGGAAAGAACCAGGCGCCAGCGGCGGTGCCCGGACCGGCCGCCACGGCGGACGATCTGGAAGACATCTTTTTCTAGGGTCCAGCCGTATTATCCAGATACGGGTTGGTCCCCGTCCGGAATCAGCGGACGGATTCACGCTCCATTGGCGCGGCCCTCGGGTGTCCGAGCGCCGGCCGTGTCACGCGCGACCGCCAAGGGAGCTTAAGTTCCGTCGCTCGGGACGGCGTCAGCCGGCAGTCACGGGCATGTCGCGGTTGAGTGGCAGCCACAGGCTGAAACGGGTGCCCGAGGGGCCGGAATTCCAGGCGACCATGCCGCCCAGGGCCTGGGCACGGCGCTGCTGGTTGCGCAGGCCGCGCCCGGAAGGGGAGGATACGGTTGCTTCAGCGTCGAAGCCCCGGCCGTCGTCCTCGATGGTGACGCGGACACCGGGCGCATCACCCTGGGTATCGGGCATGGTGTCCAGACGGATGCGGCTGGCCTGGGCGTGGTGCAGGATGTTGGCGATGCCCTCTTGCAGGATGCGCAGGATGTGCAAGGCACTGGACGGGTCCAGCCATTCCAGGGTCGGCAAGTCCTGTACGTTCCACACCAGGGCGATGCCGGAGCCCTCCAGCCGCGGTTCCAACCGGTAGCGCAGCGAGGCCAGCAGCAGCAGCAGGTCGGCATCCACCGGTTCCATGGAATCGATGGCCAGCTTCAGGTCGTCCAGGCAGCCCTTGAGGATTTGCGAGACCTTGGTGTCGTCCACCGCCCCCTTCTCGACGGAGCGGATGGCGCTGATCAGCGAGGCGCCCACGCCATCGTGCATGTCCTGCATCAGGCGCTGGCGCTCCTCACTGATGGTCCGCCGCCGTTCGGCCTCGCGCAGGCGCTGGTGGCTCACCTCCAGTTCGGCTTCCCGGGCGCGCAGGCGTTCCGCCAGGCTGGCGTTCACCCGCTCCACCTCCGCGATGGCGGCGATATAGCGCCGGTACAGCACCGTGCCGCACATGGCGAAGGTCACGGCGTTGGTGTAGGCGCCCAGGAACCATCCCTCGGGGCTCAGCACATGGTTGTGCATCATCCAATCGGTCTGGCCCAGCACGGTGCAGATGGCCAGGGCGGCGGCCAGCAATCTGGCCTCGGGGAAGCGGCGCCAGGCGCAGGCCACGCCCACCACGCTGACCGTGGCCGCCATCACCAGGGCCACGGCGTAGATGCGGGGCACGATGACGGGCGTGCTGGGCAGCACCGGAAGGACGCCGACCATGGGCAGGGTCAGAAGGGTCAGGATGCTGGTCACGCCCACCACGGCGCCGGTCAGCAGCGTCAGCGGCCGGCCATGCAACATGCGCAGGAAAAGGTGAAGGATGACGATCAGCCAGAACAGGGCGTTGATGGTCAGCCAGGCGAACCAGTCGCTGGTGATGGGCACGTCCAGGTAGAAGTGCAGGTGGGCCGCGAACGAGATCGCGGCCAGGCCGAAGAACAGCAGGTAGCCGGTATCATGCCGGCGCCGGAACCAGACGACCAGGGCGAACACACCGACCGCCAGGAAGGCGGAGTTCAGCGCCATGGGCAGTTCACGCTGCAGCAACTGACGCACCCGGTGGCGCAGGTTCAAGGCCGGTTCCGGTCCCAGCCACAGGCTGGACAGGGCAACCGGCGTGGTCGGGGCGTGGTCCAGGCGGATCAGGATGTCAGTCGGCGGCGCGCCATTGGCGTCCTGGTCCAGCACCACCCAAAGGGGCGTGAACAGGCCGTTCCACGGGCGGCCCTGTCGCTGTTTCCAGTCCACCAGCCTGCCGTTCACGTAAATGGCGTAGGGGCCGTCGGTGTCGATGCGGGCGCCATACAGGGCCATCGGGCCGGACCCCGCCGCCAGGTCGGGCGCCGACAGCCGGATCCAGGTGGTGGCGGGATAGCCGGACGCCATGGCCGGCACGGTGCGATCGACCGGAACCATGGGTTCGGCATAAGGCAAGCCGATCGGCCGCCAGGCGCCGGTCGGCGACCCGCCATCCAGCGTTGTGGGCGGCCGGGACGGCGTGCCGCCGTCGGCCAGCAGAATCTCGGCCCGCGTCAGGTGCACGGCCTTCCCCGGTTCACCGACCATATCATGGACGCCGGCGATCAGCAGCGACATCGCGGAGAACAGCAGGACGGCGGCGGCCAGCAGGGAGGCGGGACGGAAGGTCATCAGCGGCGGTCGCGGGGCCAAGGGATCAACCGTTCAGCAGGCCCAGCGTCCTGGCCTCATAAATGGCCTCCGCCTTGGAGGTGACCTCCAGCTTGCTGTAGATGCGCCGCACGAAGGTGCGCACGGTGAAGTGTGACAGGTCCAGCATCCGCGCCACCTCCACCGTGGTGAAGCCCTTGGTGATCAGGGACAGCACCTCCTTCTCGCGCGGCGACAGCAGGGATGGGATCTCCTCCGGGGCCTCCGTCCCGGCCGGGCCGGTCTCGGCCATCGGCGGGGGCGTCAGGTCCGTCCCACGGTCGCGGAAGCGCAGCAGGATCTGCCGGGCGATGATGGGGCTGATGGGGCTGCCGCCGGCGGCCAGGCTGCGGATTTCATCGACGATGCGGACCGGCGCGCTGTCTTTCAGCAGATAGCCCGCCGCCCCGGCCTCGATCGAGCGCATGACGTGCGTCTCATCACCGAAACTGGAACTGACCATGATGGCGCATTCCGGCCAGCGCTGGGAGGCGGCGCGGATGATGTCGATGCCGCTGCCATCCGGCAGGCCCAGGTCGACCAGCAGCACGTCGGCCGGCGGCCCGTCCAGCAACGCCAGCCCGTCGGCGCGGGTGGCGGCGACGCCTGACAGCCGTAGATCGTCGGCGGTCCGGACCGCCTGGCGCAGCGCGTCCAGGAAGCCGGCGTCGTCCTCGACGATCGCAACGGCCACACGGGACGGTGCCTGGGCTGTGGTGGGCATGGGCTGCATGAGGGACACTGCCATACAGGGGTGTGCGACAGCCAGTGTCGCGCGTTTGTTCTACAGACAAGATCCGACCCCGTAAATACTCTCACTCGAGATCGGCAGCCAGTACATGGCCACATCAATAACGGTACGAAGGCGACCGGTATTGGGCAAGCAGTCGGCTGCGCCACTCAATGTCGGGGAGTATGGGCATGAGCGCGGAAGAAAACCTGAAGATCACCGGTCGTGTCATCGCCAAGGCCTGGGCCGATGACGGCTTCAAGGCCCGGTTGCTGGCCGATCCCGCCGCCATCCTGAAGGCCGAAGGCTTGGCGCTGCCGGCCGGCGTCACCTTCAAGGTGGTGGAGGACAGCGCCACGGTCCAGACCTTGGTCCTGCCGGCGCGGCCGACCGACCTGTCCGACGAGGACCTGGACCGGGCCGCCGGGGGCGCCTGTAGCTGGTGCGTTTTCTGTGAACTCAGCCTCTGAGTTCCGGGCCCAGATCTGACGGGGCCCAAACCTTCCTTTTGGCATCAAGGCGTTTGACATCGAGGAGAAACGAGATGGTGGGGGAAGACAGCGCCCGGGCCTATGGCCGGGTGGTGGCCAAGGCTTGGTCCGACGACGGGTTCAAGGCACGGCTGATGGCCGATCCGGTGGCGGTCCTGCAGGCCGAGGGCCTGGCCGTGCCGGCGGGCCTGACCGTGACGGTGCTGGAGAACACGCCGACCCGGTACACCCTGGTGCTGCCGGCGCGGCCGACGGACCTGTCCGACGATGACCTGGACGAGGTCGCGGGCGGCTGGTGCGGCTGTGTCATGTCCAGCGACTTTTGCCTCTAAGGCATCCGGCGGGGAGGGCGGGGAGATGACGGGGAATACCGACAACGCATACGGCAGGGTCGTCGCCAAGGCGTGGGCCGATGCCGCCTTCAAGGCGCGCCTGCTGGCCGACCCGGCCGGCACGTTGGCGGCCGAAGGGGTGGTGGTGCCGCCCGGCGTCCGCCTGACCTTGGTCGAGGATAGCGCCACCATCCAGACCCTGGTGCTGCCGGCGCGGCCGGCAGACCTGTCCGACGACGACCTGGCGGGCATCGCGGGCGGAACGCCCTGGCCCCGCTGCATGTGCCTGTGCGGCCCCTGACCGAATCTCGCCGTGGGCGCCGACATTGAAAGTCGAAGGAAACCAAGACATGACGGATGAAGACACCCAGAAGATCACTGGCCGGATCATCGCCAAGGTTTGGGCGGACGAAACTTACAAGGCACGCCTGCTGGCCGATCCCGCCGCCGTGCTGACGGCCGAGGGTCTGGATCTCCCGGAGGGTGTCACCTTCAGGGTCGTCCAGGACGCTGCGGGCATTCAGACTTTGGTGCTGCCGGCCCGGCCGGCGGATCTGTCCGACGATGACCTCGGCGAGGTGGCCGGGGGCCGCCCACTTCCAGGGCCCCCGGTTCCGCCGAAGCTTTATACGTACTGACACCTTCTGACCGGCCAACCCCTGAACGCTCCGGCGCGTCCTTCGTCGGATCACCTCCCGAAGGAATGCCGAGGAAGGGCGTGATGCTGAGCGCGAACATTTTCAACCAGATCATCGCCAAGGCCTGGGCGGACGATCGTTTCAGGGCCCGGCTGCTGGTCGACCCGACCTCTGTCTTAAAGGCGGAAGGCGTCGACTTCCCAGCGGGCGTGACCGTCAGCGTGGTGGAGAACACCGCCACGCATCTCAACCTCATCCTACCCACACCGCCCACCGATTTGTCGGACGATCAACTGGACGGCATCGGCGGCGGCTTCGGCTGGTGCTTCACCCTCTAAGATCCGGTGCTGTGCCGGATCATGCAAGGAACAGTGACATGACGAACGAAGAAAACCTGAAAATCACCGGCAAGATCATCGCCAAGGCCTGGGCTGACGAGGGCTACAAGGCCCGCCTGCTGGCCAATCCCGCCGCCGTGCTGACGGCCGAGGGCGTCGATCTGCCGGCGGGCATCACCTTCCGGGTGGTTGAGGATACCGCCGCCGTCCAGACCCTGGTGCTGCCGGCTCGGCCGGCGGACCTGTCCGATGATGACCTGGATCGTGCCGCGGGCGGACTTTGCTTTCCGGGCGACCCCCGTGGCGGCGGCGTCTTCTGCTTCTAAGACATGGAACGAGGCGTCCGGTGGCGGTTAACGCCGCCACCGAACCGCCCATCCCGGTGCGCCGATATTTCGGAAAGGAATAAGGAAATGCTGAACGAAGAGAACGCCAAGGTTGGCGGCCGCATCATCGCCAAGGCCTGGACCGACGAAGGCTTCAAGGCCCGCCTGCTGGCCGATCCGGCCGCGGTGCTGAAGGCCGAGGGGGTGGAGGTGCCGGCCGGCGTCACCCTCAACGTGGTGGAGAACAGCGGCACCGCTTACACCCTGGTGCTGCCGGCCCGGCCCACCGACCTGTCGGACGAGGATTTGGACAACACCGCCGCCGGCGCCATCCTGTGCGTCATCCCCTGCGGCTCGACTTTTTGACGCCGACATGACGGAGGCGGAAAGCGACGCGGCGATCGACGACATCATCGCCAAGGCTTGGGGGGACGAGGCCTACCGGGCCCGGCTGCTGGCCGATCCCGCGGCGGTTCTGAGGGAGGAGGGCGTCGACCTGCCAGTCGGCGTCCTCGTCCAGGTGCTGCAGGACACCGCCACCGTCCAGACCCTGGTGTTGCCGACACGGCCCTGGGAGTTGGCCGAGGACGCGCTGGAGGGTGCGGCCGGTGTCCTGTCCGCCGTCTGTTACGACAGCTTCATGCAGTGGCCATGAGGGAAGGGATGAGCCAGAGGAACGCCGCCGTCACCGGCCGGATCGTCGCCAAGGCCTGGGCTGACGACGCCTTCAAGGCGCGCCTGCTGGCCAATCCGGAGGCGGTGTTGCGGGACGAGGGGGTCGATCTGCCCGCCAGCGTCACCGTCCGGGTGGCGGTGGATACGGACGCCGTCCGGACCCTGGTGCTGCCGGCCAAGCCCGTGGACCTGACGGAAGAGGAATTGGGCCGCGTCGTGGGCGGGGGCGAGCCCTCCTACTGCGCCAACTGGTGCCTGTGTTGCGCCAACTGCGCGATTTGACCGGGCTTGCATAGCCATTCAACCCCTGACCGCGAGAGGAATTGCGCCATGACCCATGAAGAGAAAGCCAAAGCCTATGGCCGTGTCGTCGCCAAGGCCTGGGCTGACGACGCCTTCAAGGCCCGCCTTAAGGCCGACCCTGTGACCATCCTCCGGGGCGAGGGCGTGGACATTCCGGCGGGCATGGCCGTCACCGTGGCGGAGAACACCGCCACCACCTACACGCTGGTGCTGCCGGCCCGGCCGGCCGACCTCAGTGACGAGGTACTGGATGTGGTCTCGGGCGGCTTCGACCTGGCGGCCCACTCGGCCTGCGCGCCGATGTTCTGACCCATCCCCACCCAGACGAACGCGGCACCCTATCCATGTTGAAAACTCCCGCCCTGAAGGCGCACCTGCGCGCGGCCGTCATCCCCGGCGAAGGCGTCTTGATGCTGACCGAGGACGGCGCCAAGGTGCTGCACGGTGCCGCGTATGAAAAGATCGTGCCCCTGATCGATGGGCATCGCACGGCCGACGACATCGCCGACGCCCTGGCCGGCGAGGTGGACGCCGCGCGCGTCTACTTCGCCCTGGCGCGGATGGAGGAGCAGGGCCACCTGGCGGCCCCCATGCGGGACGTGGCCCCAGCGGTGGTCGGCTTCTGGCAGGCAGCGGGTGCCGACGCCCGCGCGGCGCGTGACGCGCACGCCACCCGGCGTGTCGCTGTCATGACCGTCGGCGAGGTGGAGGCGGGTCCCTTGCGCGCCGCGCTGGCGACGGTGGGCCTGGTGGAAGAGCGGCCCGGGATGGCCGACCTGTGGGTCGTTCTGGCCGATGATTACCTGCGGCCGGACCTTCAGGACATCAACGCGCGGGCGCTGGCGGCGGGCAGGCCGTGGCTGCTGGCGCGGGCCGGCGGGCGGGAGCAATGGCTGGGCCCGTATTTCCAGCCTGGCGCCACCGGTTGCTGGGAATGCTTGCAGCGGCGGCTGGCGCGCAACCGCGCCACCCATCGCTTGGCGGCCGCCAAGCTGGACACCCAAGGTCCGCTGGTGCCGCCTGTCGGGCTGCCCATCACCCTGGCCGCCACCGGCCACGCCATGGCGCTGGAGGCGGCGCTGATCCTGACGGGCCTTTCCAGTGTGCTGAAGGGCCAGGTGATCAGCCGTGACTGGGTGACCCATGCCCAGCAAATCCATGTCCTGTCGCGCAACCCGCTCTGCCCTGCCTGCGGCACGCCGGCGGAACCGGCCGCCCGGGCGATGGAGTTGGGCGCCGGCCGGGCGGCGTTTCAGGCTGACGGTGGACACCGCAGCGTCTCGCCGGAAGCGACGCTGGCGGCGTATCGGCATCTGGTCAGCCCCATCACTGGGGTGGTCAATATGTTGCAGCCGGCGACGCCGCCGGATGAGACGCTGGCCCATGTCTATGTCGCGGGTTCCAACGCCGCCCGGCCCATCGGCAGCTTGCGCGACTTGAAGCGCAGCCTGCGCAGCAGCAGCGCCGGCAAGGGCGTGTCGGAGGCGCAGGCCAAGGTCAGCGCCCTGTGCGAGGCGCTGGAGCGCAGCAGCGGCGAGATCGCGGGCGATGAGGTGCGGGTGCGCCGGGCCTGGCGGGACTGGCCGGCGGGGGAGGCCATCCACCCCAACGCGATCATGGGTTACAGCGAGGCCCAGTTCGCTGACCGTGAGGCGCAGAACGCCAGGCAATCGGTCTTCAACATCACGCCCCGTCCACTGCCTGACGACCATGCGGTGGACTGGACGCCCCTATGGTCGCTGACCGAGAAACGGTTCAAGCACCTGCCGACGCAGCTGGTCTATTACGGCGTCGACGGCGGGCGCAGCGGGCCGGACTTCTACGCCATGGGCTGTTCCAACGGCAACGCCGCCGGCAACACCCGGGAGGAGGCCCTGCTGCAGGGCTTCTTCGAACTGGTGGAGCGCGATGCCACCGCCCTGTGGTGGTACAACCGCCTGCGCCGCCGGGGTGTCGCGACCGACACCTTCAACGATCCCTACCTGCCGCGCATCGCCCGGCATTACCGGGAAAAGCATGGGCGGGAGACCTGGGCGCTGGACCTGACGTCGGATCTGGGCATCCCGGTGTTCGTGGCCCTGTCCCGTGAGGTCGACGCCCCGCAGGAACGCATCCTGTTTGGCCTGGGCTGCCACCTCGACGCCCGTATCGCCCTGCAGCGCGCCTATGCCGAGATGAACCAGATGCTGGGCCTGGCCACCGCCGAGGTGGAAGGCAAGATCGAGGATCCGGAGACGCTGCACTGGCTGCAGACGGCCACGGTGGAGAACCAGTCCTATCTGGCGCCCGACCCGGCCCAGGCGCCGGCGCGGCATGAGGACTTCCCCGTGCAGCACAGCGGCGACTTCCTGGCCGACATCAACCACTGCCTGTCCATCCTGGACCGCGCCGGCCTGGAGATGCTGGTTCTGGACCAGACGCGGGCGGAACTGGGCCTGCCGGTGGTCAAGGTAGTCGTCCCCGGCCTGCGCCACTTCTGGGCGCGCTACGCCCCGGGCCGGCTGTACGACGTGCCGGTGCGCATGGGCTGGCTGGACCGGCCGCTGGCCGAGACTGACCTCAACCCCATTCCCATCTTCGTATGAGGGGACCCGACCATGAGCGACTTTTCCGAAAGCCTGTCTTTGCCCGGCGGCCTGTATCTGGAGGCCTCCGAGGAGCGGTTCCGCTTGCACCGTCTGCCGCCATGGCAAGCCAGCCCGGCCGACGCCCTGTCGGCGCAGGGCTTGGCGCGGTCGACCCGGCAGCTGATGTCCGGCGCCATGTACGCCGGATTCTCCGCCGCGGCCACTACTGCCACCGGGGCCCGGCCGTCCTCGGCGGAGCGCGACGTGTTCCTGCGCTACGTCCACGGCCTGGCCGCCGGCTGGCGCACCACGGGCGTCACGCCGGGCGCCATGCGCCGCGCGGCCGACCGGCTGGAGGAGCGGGGCCAGCACGCCGTCGCCGCCCACTGTCGCCACGTGGCGGAGGAGGAGACGGGCCATGATACCCTGGCCTGGCTGGACATGGAGGCCTTGGGCCTGCCGGCCGCGACCTTCGTGGAACGCCTCCGCCCCCGCACGGCGATCGCCTTGGCGGAACGGCACCGGGAGTTGGCGGAGGCGGCGGAGCCCATCGCCGTGCTGGGCTACGCCTATGTCCTGGAACGCACCAGCCTGAACGTGACCGCCGAGGTCATCGCCGAGGTGGAGGCCGCCTTGCCGGCTGGCGTCTTCGCCACCCGCTGCCTGCGGGTGCACAGCGCCGTGGGCAGCGACATCGGCCATGTCGATGAAAGCCTGGAGTTCATCGCCGGCCTGGACGCGCGGGACCGGGCCATCATCGCACGGGAGGCGTTCAACACCGCGCGCGTCATGGGCGGGGGCGACGACTACCCCGGCGACGACGCCATGCGCGACATGCTGGCCGAGCTTATGCAGCCGACACCGGCGCTGGCCTGCGCCTGAACCGGGATAAAGGGGCGTTTGGGGGCATGAGTAATCCGATATTCCGCAAGGCGGCTTTGGACGGCCTGTCCTCGCCGGAACAGCTGGACCGGCTGGTCCAGGTGACGCCGGCGCGCGCCTGGATCGCCCTGGGGGCGTCGGCCGCCATCCTGGCGGTTATCCTGGCCTGGTCGATCCTGGGCACCCTGCCGTCGCGCATGATGGGGCGCGGTGTGCTGATCCATGACGGTGGCACCTTCAACGTCGTGGCGGTGGTCGATGGGGTGGTGGCCGACATGGAGCATCTTAGCCCCGGCCAGCACATCGCCAAGGGCCAGGTTCTGGGCCGCATCATCGACCCGGCGTTGGCGCAGCAGATCGCCTCCGCCGAGGCTTACGTGCGCACCCTCGCGGCCGCCACGGGGCCGGGCGCCCAGGAAACCCGCGCCCAGGCTCAACAGGAACTGGACCGCTTGCGCTTCGAGGCGGCGTTGGACCACCGGGTGATCAGCGACCATGACGGCGAGGTGGTGGAGGTGATGGCCACCAACGGCCATGCCGTGAAGCCCGGCGACCCCATCGTCAGCATGGAATACGGGGAGTCCCCACTGCGCGCTGTGCTGTACCTGCCGCCCTCCAGCAACGCCAAGCTGCTGCGGCCGGGCATGACCACGGAAATCTCACCCGTCACCAGCCTGAGGGAGCGCGACGGCTATCTCATCGGCCGGGTGCGCTCGGTGTCGAAATACCCGGCCACCCAGGCCGGCATGCTGGCCCTGCTGCCCAACCCCGCCCTGGTGGACGAACTGGCGCCGGAGGGCCCACCCATTGCCGTGGAGGTGGAACTGGTGCCGGATCCAGGCTCGCAGAGCGGCTACCGCTGGTCCTCCCCCGCCGGCGACGCGCTGGAGATCAGCAGCGGCACGCTGTGCAGTGGCAGCTTCGTGCTGGAAAGCCGCCGACCCATCGCCCTGCTATTCCCCTTCCTGGACAAGTCCTCGCCCAGCCGGGTGCGCGACTGATGGCCGGTCTTCCCTTCAAGCGCCGGCTGCGCACCCCCACCATCCTGCAGATGGAGGCGGTGGAGTGCGGCGCCGCCAGCCTGGCCATCCTGCTGGCCCATTACGGCCGCCATGTCTCGCTGGAGGAGTTGCGTGCCGCCTGCGGCGTCTCCCGCGACGGCAGCAAGGCCAGCAACGTGGTCAAGGCCGCCCGCGCCTACGGCCTGACCGCCGGCGGCAAGCGCTATGACATCGGGCAGTTGCGCCAGGCGCCCATGCCCGCCATCGTCTTCTGGAACTTCAACCACTTCCTGGTGGTGGAGGGTTTCGGCAAGGGCGTGGTCCACATCAACGACCCGGCCACCGGCCCCCGCACGGTGACGGACGCGGAATTCAGCGACGGCTACACCGGCGTCACCCTGGCCATGGCGCCGGGCCCCGATTTCCAGAAGGGCGGCAACGAGCCCAGCCTGGCCAGGGCGCTGGCCAGCCGCTTGCACGGCGTGCGCGCCGCCTTCGCCTTCGTCGTCATTGCCACCCTGGCCCTGGTACTGCCGGGCCTGGCGCTGCCGGTGTTCACCCAGGTGTTCATCGACGAGATCCTGATCAAGCGCCTGGATGGCTGGCTGCAGCCGCTGTTGCTGGGCATGCTGGTCACGGCGCTGCTGCGCATGGGCCTGACGGCCCTGCAGCAGTCGCAACTACTGCGCCTGGAAATGCGGCTGTCGCTGCAATCCTCCGCCAGCTTCTTCTGGCATGTCCTGCGCCTGCCCATCGAATTCTTCAACCAGCGCTATGTCGGTGACATCAGCGTGCGCGTGACCGCCAACGATCGCGTGGCCCATCTGCTGGCCGGTGATCTCGCCACCAACGCCGTCAACGTCCTGTCCGTCCTGTTCTACGCCGCCATCATGGCGACGTACGATGTGGGCCTGACCCTGGCTGGCATCGCCATCACCGCCCTGAACCTGCTGGTCCTCAGGGCCATCGCGCGCAAGCGGCGGGATGACAATCTGCGGCTGCTGCAGGACCGGGGCAAGCTGATGGCCGTCACCATGGGGGGCGTCGAGACCATCGAAACCCTGAAGGCCACGGGCGGCGAGGGGGATTTCTTCGCCCGCTGGTCCGGCCATCTGGCCAAGGTCATCAATGGCGAACAGCGGCTGGAACTGAACACCCGCCTGCTGGCCGTGCTGCCCAACCTGCTGAACGCGCTGGTTTCCGTCGCCATCCTGGGCCTGGGCGGGCTGCGGGTGATCGACGGGCGCATGTCCATCGGCATGCTGGTCGCCTTCCAGGGCCTGATGGCCAGCTTCACCCAGCCGGTGACCAACCTGATGGGCCTGGCCGGCAAGCTGCAGGAGGCCCAGGGCGACATGGCCCGCCTGGACGATGTCCTCAACTTTCCCGCCGCCGTTGGCGGGTCTGGGGACGGCGTGCCCGAGGGCGGGGCGTTGGTGGGGCGGCTGGAGCTGCGCAACCTGCGCTTCGGTTACAGCCGGCTGGAGGCGCCCTTGATCGAGGATTTCAGCCTGACGCTGGAACCCGGCCGCCGCGTCGCCCTGGTGGGCGGCTCGGGCAGCGGCAAGTCCACCGTGGCCCGCCTGGTCACCGGCGTGCTGAAGCCCTGGGACGGCCAGGTGCTGCTGGACGGCATCCCAAGGGAGGAGATCGCCCGCGAGCGGCTGCACGCCACCCTGGGCAGCGTCGACCAGGACGTCTACCTGTTCGCCGGCACCATCCGCGACAATCTCAGCCTGTGGGACGGCACCCTGCCGCCGGAGGAGATGGTCAATGCCGCCCGCGATGCCGCCATCCACGGGGTCATCGCGGCCCGGACCGGCGGCTATGACGCGCCGGTGGAGGAGGCGGGGGCCAACTTCAGCGGTGGGGAGCGCCAGCGGCTGGAGATCGCGCGCGCCCTGGCCGGGCGGCCGCGGGTGCTGGTGCTGGATGAGGCGACGTCCGCCTTGGATCCGCTGACCGAGAAGGCCATCGACGGCAACCTGCGCCGCCGTGGCTGCGCCTGCCTGATCGTGGCCCACCGCCTGTCCACCATCCGCGACTGTGACGAGATCATCGTCATGGATCGCGGGCGCATCGCCGAACGGGGCAGCCATGACACGCTCATGGCCCTGGGCGGCCGTTACAGCACCCTGATCGCGACCGACCAATGACCGATACGCCCCTCGATCAACGGCTACAGGACAAGGCCCGCGCCGACGGCCGCATGTTCGCCTCATCCATCGGCGACCTGGCCCAGGTGCTGGCCGGGCAGGCGGCGGATTCCGCCGTCCTGCTGGGTACGGGCGACGCCCTGGTCGACGCCTGCCGGCAGGTCTTCCGCGCTGCCGGCATCACGCCGGCCGTGTCGGCCCCCGCCGCCGAAGACCCCATCCAGCGCCTGGAAAGCCTGGCCCGCCAGGCCGGGGCCGCCTGGCGCGTTGTGGCCCTGACTGGCCGCGACTGGTGGCGGGATGGCGCCATGCCCCTGCTGGCCTTCCGCAAGGACGGCGCGCCCGTGGCGCTGCTGCCGGTGGCGCGCGGCGACGGGCTGTGGCTTTGGGACCCCGCCGCCGGCACAAGGGTGCGGCTGGGTGCGGAACAGGCGGCCGGGCTGGAAACTCAGGCCTTCGTCTTCTATCGCCCCCTGCCGGATGAACCGGTCAACCTATGGGGCTTGGCGCGCTTCGCCCTCCGCGGCAGCGGCCGCGACATCGCCCGCCTGCTGCTGCTGGGCGCGCTGGGCGGCGTGCTGGGCCTGGGCGTGCCCGTGGCCACCGGCGCCCTGATCAACACGGTCATTCCGGCGGGGGAGCCGGGACGCCTGGGCCAGTTCATCCTGCTGTTGCTGACCGCCACCCTGGGCGTCAGCGCCTTTGAGCTGACCCGCGCCATCGCCCTGCTGCGGGTGGACGCGCGGGCGGCCATCGGTGTCCAGGCGGCGGTGATGCAGCGCGTGCTGCACCTGCCGGCCCCCTTCTTCCGCACTTACGCGGCAGGCGATCTGACGCAGCGCATCTTGGGCGCCACGCAGATCCTGCACAGCATCAGCGAAAGCGCCCAGTCGGCCCTGATCAGCTGGATCTTCAGCCTGGCCAGCTTCGCCTTCCTGTTCACCATAGATTGGCGTCTGGGCCTGCTGGTGGCCGTCTTGGCCGGCATCGCCATGGCGGCGGCGGCGGGCATCAACCTGCTGCGCCTACGGTTGGAGCGGCGCATGATCGCCGTGCAGGGCGACCTGGCGTCCCGTGTCTTCCAACTGCTGACCGGCATGGCCAAGCTGCGCGCCAATGGGGCGGAGAAGCGCGCCTTTTCCCTATGGGCCAGTCGTTTCGCCCAGCAGAAGACGCTCAGCTTTGGCGTGCAGCGCCTGGCCAACCGGCTGGAGGTGTTCAACGCCGGCTACGTCGTCCTGGCCTCTCTCTGCCTGTTCGCGGCGGTGGAGGCTGCGACGCCGCTCAGCACCGGCGCCTTCGCCGCCTTCAACGCCGCCTTCAGCCAGTTCTTCGCCGCCACCCTGGCCATGACCATGGCGCTGACCAACGCGCTGAGCGCGGCCCCCCTCTATGAACGCCTGCGCCCCCTGCTGCAGGCGATGCCCGAACCCAACCGGGTGCAGGCCGCGCCGCGGCCCTTCACGGGCGCCATCGACATCAGCCATGTCAGCTTCCGCTACAGCGCCGACGGCCCGCTGATCCTGGACGACGTGTCGATCAGCGTCCGTCCGGGGGAATTCGTGGCCATCGTCGGCGCCTCGGGCTCCGGCAAGTCCACGCTGTTCCGCCTGCTGCTGGGGTTCGAGCAGCCGCAGGGCGGGGCCATCTATTACGACGGTCAGGATCTGGCGGGGCTGGATTTGGGGGCGGTGCGCCGGCAACTGGGCGTGGTACTGCAGAACGGCAAGCTGATCCCCGGGCCGCTCTCTTCCAACATCATCGGCGCCTCCACCCGCCTGACGGTGGACGACGCGTGGGAGGCGGCGCGGCTGGCCGGCCTGGACCAGGACATCCGCGCCATGCCCATGGGCATGCACACCGTGATCGCGGAAGGGGGCGGCGTCATCTCCGGCGGGCAGAAACAGCGGCTGATAATCGCCCGCGCCCTTGCCGGCCGGCCGCGTATCCTGTTGTTCGATGAGGCTACCAGTGCCCTGGATAACGCCACCCAGGCCATCGTGACCCACAGCGTGCGGGAATTGCGGGCCACCCGCGTGGTCATCGCCCACCGCCTGTCCACCATCATCGAGGCTGACCGCATCTTCGTCATGGACCAGGGGCGCCTGGTAGAAAACGGCAGCTATGCCGACCTTATTGCCCGGGGCGGCGTTTTCGCCGATTTGGCGCGGCGGCAGATGGTGTGATCGATGCGCCATGTCTATTTTAAAAATCCGTCTTATACGTGGGAAATCGGAGTGAAAATATTTTGATTATACTTCGTTATTAGAGCGAAAATTTATCAAAGGCGGAAGGGGGTGCGGATGGCCCGCGCCCCCTGGGATTGCCGTTACCTTGCCGCCCGCCGTTTCGCCAAGGCATACAACGCCGGGATCACCAGTAGGGTCAGGACGGTGGAGGAGACCATGCCGCCCACCATGGGCACGGCGATGCGGCGCATGACCTCCGAGCCCGTACCGCCGCTCCACAGGATGGGCAGCAGGCCGGCCATGATGGCGACCACGGTCATCATCTTGGGCCGCACCCGTTCCACCGCCCCTTCCAGGATGGCGGCGCGCAGGTCGGCGGGTGACGCCGGGGCGCCCTCCCGCGTCCGGCGGGCCTGGGCGGCCGACCAGGCGTGGTCCAGGTAGATCAGCATCACCACCCCCGTCTCCGCCGCCACGCCGGCCAGGGCGATGAAGCCCACGGCCACTGCGACGCTGAGGTTGTAGCCCAGCGCCCACACCAGCCAGGCGCCGCCCACCAGGGCGAAGGGCACCGACAGCATGACGATCAGGGTTTCCGCCAGGCGGCCGAAGTTAAGGTACAGCAGCAGGAAGATCACGCCCAGGGTGGCCGGGACCACCAGGGCCAACTTGGCCTTGGCTCGCTGCAGGTACTCGAACTGCCCGCTCCACTCCAGGCGATAGCCGGGCGGCAGGGTCACCTGGGCCGCCACGGTCCGTGCCGCCTCGGCCACATAGCCGCCCACGTCGCGGCCGTGCATATCGACATAAACGTAGCCGACCAACTGCGCGTTCTCCGTCCGGATGGACGGCGGGCCTTGGGTGACGGCCACACTGGCCAGGTCACCCAGCGGCACCATGGCGCCGGACGGCACCGGCACCAGCACCTGGGTGGCTATGGCCTGCGGATCGCCCCGCAGGTCGCGAGGATAGCGGACGATGACGCCGTAGCGCTCCCGCCCCTCCACCGTGGTGGTCACCGTCTCACCCCCCAGGGCCGTGGCCACCACCTGCTGCACCGCGTCGATGCCCAGGCCATAGCGGGCGATGCGGTCGCGATCAGGCGTGATCTCCAGGTAATGCCCGCCGCCCAGGCGCTCGGCATAGGCGCTGGTGGTGCCGGGCACGCCGCGCACCGCCGTCTCCACCGCCGTGGCCAGCCGTTCCAGCACCGCAAGGTCGGGACCGAACACCTTGATCCCCACCGGCGTGCGGATGCCGGTGGACAGCATGTCGATGCGGGCCTTGATGGGCATGGTCCAGGCGTTGCTGACGCCCGGCAGTTGCAGCGCCTGGTCCATCTCCTGAACCAGGCCGTCCAGGGTCAGGCCCGGCCGCCACTGGTCTTGAGGTTTCAAGGTCACCACCGTCTCGCTCATCTCCAGCGGGGCGGGGTCGGTGGCGGTGGCGGCACGTCCCGCCTTGCCATAGACGGACGCCACCTCGGGGAACGACTTCAGGATGCGGTCCTGCGTCTGCAGCAGTTCCGCTGCCTTGGTGACGGAAATGCCGGGCAGGGTGACGGGCATGAACAGCAGCGTGCCCTCGTTCAAGTCCGGCATGAACTCCGAGCCCAGGCGTGACACCGGCCAGGCCGTCGCCGCCAGGGCCAGGACGGCCGCCACCACCGTCACCTTGGGCCAGCGCAGCACCAGCGTGATCAACGGACGATAGGCCGCGATCAGCATGCGGTTCAGGGGGTTGCGCGCCTCCGGCACGATGCGGCCGCGCACGAAGAACAGCATCAGCACCGGTACGAGGGTGACGGACAGCAGGGCGCCGCCGGCCATGGCGAAGGTCTTGGTGTAGGCCAGCGGCTTGAATAGCCGCCCCTCCTGCGCCTCCAGCGCGAACACCGGCAGGAAGGACGCGACGATGACCAGCAGGCTGAAGAACAGCGACGGCCCCACCTCCCGCGCCGCCGCCAGCAGGGCGGGCCCCCGGGGCTCGCCCGGCGCCAGCCGCTCCACATGCTTGTGCGCGTTCTCGATCATGACGATGGCGGCGTCCACCATGGCGCCCAGGGCGATGGCGATGCCGCCCAGGCTCATGATGTTGGCGCCGATGCCCAGCGGCCGCATGACCGCAAAGGCCGCCAGGATGCCAATGGGCAGGGTGATGATGGCGACCAGGGCGCTGCGCACGTGGAACAGGAAGACGACGCAGACCGCCGCCACGATCAGGCTTTCCTCCAACAAGGTATGTTTCAGTGTCTCGATGGCGCGGCCGATGAGGTCGGACCGGTCGTACACCGCCTTTAGGGTCACGCCCTCCGGCAACGCCGGCAGCAGCTCCGCCAGCCGCCGCTTGACGCTGGCGATGGTGGTCAGGGCGTCGGCACCATCGCGCTTGACCACGATGCCGCCCACGGCCTCACCCTGGCCATCCAGTTCGCCGATACCGCGCCGCTCATCCGGTCCCAGTTCCACCCGGGCCACATCGCCCAGCAGCACGGGGGCGGCGCCAGCGGTATCCACCTTCAGCACCACCCGTTCCAGGTCGCGGGTGTCGCGCAGGTAGCCCCGCCCGCGCACCATGTACTCGGTCTCCGTCATCTCCAGCGTGCGGCCGCCCACATCATGGTTGCTGGCGCGAATGGCCTCCGACACCGCTGGCAGGGGGATGCCATAGGCCTGCAGCTTGCGCGGATCGACCACCACCTGGTACTGGCGCTCGAACCCGCCCAGGGCCGCCACCTCGGCCACGCCGTCGGCCTTAGCCAGCTGATAGCGCACCAGCCAGTCCTGGATGCTGCGCAGCTCGGCCAGGGTGCGGCCCGCGCCCTGGACAACATACTGGTAGACCCAGCCCACACCGGTGGCGTCCGGCCCCAGCGAAGGCGTGGCGCCGGCCGGCAGCCGTTTTTGCGCGACGTTCAGATACTCCAGCACGCGTGAGCGCGCCCAGTAGAGATCCGTCCCCTCCTCGAACACCACGTAGACGAAGGAAACGCCGAAGTTGGAAAAGCCGCGCACCACCTTGGACCGGGGCACCGCCAGCAGGGCGGTGGACAGGGGGTAGGTCACCTGGTCCTCCACCACCTGCGGCGCCTGGCCGGGATAGTCGGTGTAGACGATGACCTGGGTGTCGGACAGGTCGGGAATGGCGTCCAGCGGCGTGTGCCTTAGGGACCAGGCGCCCAGCAGGGCGATGAACAGCGTGGCCGCCAGCACCAGCACCTTGTTGGCCGCCGACCAATCGATCAGGCGGGCGATCATGGCTGGCCCTCCTTGTTGGAGGTGAAGGCTTGAAGGGCGGCCTTCAGGTTGCTTTCCGCGTCAATCAGGAAATTGGCGCCGACCACCACGCGATCACCTTTCCGCAGGCCGTCGCGCACCTCCACCTCGCCATCGCCCCGTACGCCCAGATGGACGGCGCGCGGCTGGAAGCGGCCGTCGCCCAGGTCCAGCAGCACCGTCTGGCGGGCGCCGCCGTCCAGGACCGCGGACTCCGGAACCACTAGCAGGGTGGGGCCGTCGCCGCCGGGGTGCGGCGTTTCTATGGTCACGCTGGCGTACATATCGGCCAGCAGGGCGCGGTCGCGGTTGGGCAGGATGATGCGTACCCTTGCCGTCCGCGTCTCCCGCGACAGGGCGGGGTAGATGAAATCCACCACCCCGTCGAAGCGGCGGCCGGGATAGGCCGTCAGGGTGGCGTGGGCCGCCTGGCCGGGCCGCACCAGGCCCACCTCGCGCTCCGCCACCTCCGCCACCAGCCAGACGGTGGACAGGTCGGCCAGGCGGTACAGCGGCTCACCCGGCGCCACCCGCATGCCCGCCACCACCGGCTTGTCGATGACCACGCCATCCGCCGGCGCCCGGATCGCGATCTGGCGGGCGGCCTCGCCACTGCGTTGCAGGCGCGCGATCTCCTCCGCCGGAATGTCCAGGGCGCGCAGGCGGGACAGGGCGGCCGCCACCAGATCGGCGGGCTGGCCATGACCCATGTCGGCATGGCCGTCGGCGGCCAAGGACAGGGCCAGCAGGTATTCCTTCTCCGCCGTAAGCAGGTCGGGGGCGTAAAGCTGGGCCAGGACCTGGCCCCGGTGGACGGGATCACCGGTGGCGGCCACGGCCAATGTCTCTACCCAACCCTCCGCCCGTGTGGTCACCACCACCTGGCGCCGTTCATCCAGGGTGATGGTGCCGGTGGCCTGCACCGATCCCACCAGGGCCGGCATCTCTTCCACCAGGGCCGTCCTGACGCCCAGGGTTTGCAGCTTGCCGGGCGCGATGCGCACCGTGCCCGCGGGCTCCGCCCCCTCGGCGTAGACCGGCAGGTAGTCCATGCCCATGCCGTCCTTCTTGGGCACGGGCGAGGTGTCGGGCAACCCCATGGGATTGCGGTAGTACAGAACCTTGCCCTTGTCGGCAGATGCCTGGGGCGACGTCTCAGCCTGGGCCGCCTGGGCAGCGGCGAGGGCTATGGCCAAGCCGACAAGGAAACGGGCGCGGGTCATAGCGGACCTCCCACCAGGCGTTCCAGGGCAGCCAGGGCTTTTTGACCCTCCACCTCGATGCGCAGCAGGTCCAGCCGGGCCTGGTGCAGGCGGTGTTCCGCCTCCAGCACGGCGGCCAGGCTGCCCTGTCCCCGGCCATAGGCGGCGAGCGCGGCTTCATGAGCACCGCCCAGGTCGGGCAGCAGTTGCGCGCGGTAGATGCCGGCCTGCTGGCGGGCGGCGTTCAGCGCCGCCAGCGCCTCGGCCAAGTCGCCCTCGATGTCCGCCGCCGTGGCGGCCAGGCTCTGCCGGCTGGCGTTGGCCTTGGTCGCGGCTTGGCGCTCCTTGGCGCGCTTGGGCTCCGCCTGCAAGGGGATCTTGAAGCCGATGGTGGCGGTATAGCCGGAGGGGCCGTTGTCGCGCTGGATGGCGCCCACGCCCAGGGTCAGGTCGGGGTACCAGGCCTTGGCGGCCAGGCGGCGTTCTTCCTCGGCGCCGCGCACCTCCGCCAATCCGGCAGCCAGGCGGGGGTTGTCGGCCTGGGCCCGGTCGGCCAACACCGGAAGGGGTGGATTGGACGCCGGCAGGGGACGGGCGCCGGTCGGCGGGGCCAACGGCATATCCGCCGGACGCGCCAGAAGGGTGTTCAGGCGGGCGGTGGCGGCGGTCCGGTCGGCCATCAGGCGGGCGGCCTCCACCTCGGTGCGGGCCGCTTCGGCCGTGGCCGTCAGGGCGTCGCCCTGGCTGCCCAGGCCATGGGCGTAGCGGTCGGCGGCGTTGCGGGCCATCTGGCGATCCAGGTGCCCCACATCGCCGTTGATGGCCAAGGCGGCCGAGGCGGCAGCGTACAGGGCGTAGGCGCCCTTGATACGCTCCTCCAGCTCCAGGCCTACCGCCCGTTCCCGGCCCCGCGCCGCGTCCACCGCCGCCAGGGCGACGCTGCGGCGCAGGTCGCGCTTGCCCCACAGGGGGAATTCCTGCTCCACCGTGATGTAGGTCTTGTTGAGGCGCGGGCCGCTGGTGCGGTCCACCTCATCGGAATTGACGCGGAAGGTGGGGTCCTCCAGCGCATCGGCGGCGGAGGCTTCGGCATCCATGGCCGCCGTCTCCAAGGCTGCGGCCTGGAGGGATGGGTTCAGGTGGCGGCCGGCATCCAGCAGGCCGTCCAGATCAGCGCCCAGCGTTGGCGTGTCGGGGTCGGATGCGGCCTGGGCGTGGGGGCTGAAGGCGAGCAGCAGGGCCAGCGCCGTCACGGCGCTGGCCGTGCGGGCATGGGTGTATCGGGTCATGAAGCTTCCCTTCCCGAAAGGGCATCGGGGCCGGCGTGCGATGCCGGCGGCGCGGACGGACCTCGGGCAAAGCCCCAGGTCGCGGGGGCGCCCTCAGGGCGCCCCGGTCACGCGGCGATGGGAGGGAAGGGTTCCGGCGCGATGGACAGGCCGGCCAAGGTCGTCGATGGCGGCCAGAACAGGACCACGCCGAAGACCGCCGGCGCCCCCGGCTGGCCGGACCGCTCCGGCAGCAGGGAGATGCCCAGGCAGCCCATCTGCTTCAGGCAAGCGGCGTTCAGGCCATGGCAGGGACCGTCCTTGGCTGGGGTGCCGGCGACCTGCGCCATGGGGCAGTCATCGGGCATGGCCATGGCCGTCGCGGCCGTGGGCGTGGCCGCAGGCGAGTCCAGGGGCATGGCCTGGACCGTGGTGCCGCCCAGGAAGGCCAGCAGGCAAAAGACCATCACCACGCCGCGCAGGCACGCCGCCACCATCCTTGACCGGTGGCCCGGCAGGCTGGTTGGAATCAATGAAGAGGCAAGCCGACGGCGTGACATGCGCCTAGAGGTAGGCTGCGCTGACCAGGAATGCAATGCGGCAGGTGTGACCAGGGGCTTGCCAGGCATTGGATCGGCGGTGCGCAGCGACCGGACGTCGTGGGAGCGCCCTATGAGGGCCGAGATCGCGGAGCAGGGGATCAGTGGGTCGATGCTCGGGCAGCAAACAGGAAGCCTGGCGGCGATCACCAGGCCACATCCCAGAGACGCCGCCAGGACCAGCTGGTAGGACGTAGGTCAGCGTCCCCCAAGAGACGATCTGCGCCACGCCAAGGCCGGAGATGAACCCGTGACGCGCAGGGCCGTGCACCACGGGACCGTCTCCGACCGACGCATCCATCACACGGTCCCGCGCTCGTACCAGGGCCGGCTGGCTTTCACCAGGCGCACCACCGACAGCATGACCGGCACCTCCACCAGCACGCCCACGACGGTGGCCAGGGCAGCGCCGGAGTTCAGGCCGAACAGGCTGATGGCGGCGGCCACGGCCAGCTCGAAGAAGTTGCTGGCGCCGATCAGGGCCGCCGGTGCCGCCACGCACCAGGCCACGCCGAACTGGCGGCTCAGCAGGTAGGCCAGGCCGGCGTTCAGGTAGACCTGGATGAGGATGGGCACGGCCAGCAGGGCGATCACCAGGGGCTGGGCCAGGATCTGCGGGCCCTGGAAGCCGAACAGCAGCACCAGGGTGGTCAGCAGCGCCACCAGGGATAGGGGCTGCAGCACGGACAGGACGTGCTGCAGCCGCGCCTCGCCACCCGCCAGCAGGGCCCGGCGCCAGGCCTGCGCCACCACCACCGGCACGACGATGTAGAGCGCGACGGACAGTGCCAGGGTGGCCCAAGGCACGGTGATGGAGGCCACGCCCAGCAGCAGGCCCACCAGCGGCGCGAAGGCGAACACCATGATCAGGTCGTTCAACGCCACCTGGCTGAGGGTGAAGTGGGGCTCGCCCTCGCAGAGGTTGGACCAGACGAACACCATGGCCGTGCAGGGCGCCGCCGCCAGCAGGATCAGGCCGGCGATGTAGGATGGGCCCTGGCCTGCCGGCAGCAGGTCGGCGAACAGGGTCCCGATGAACAGCGTGCCCAGCAGCGCCATGGAGAAGGGCTTGACCGCCCAGTTGATGAACAGGGTGACCATCACCCCGCGCCAATGCTCCTTCACCTGCGCCAGGGCGCCGAAGTCGATCTTCAGCAGCATGGGGATGATCATCAGCCAGATCAGCACCGCCACCGGCAGGTTGACCTTGGCCACCTCGGCCGCCGCCACGGCGCTGAACAGGCCCGGCAGCAGATGGCCCAGGGCGATGCCGGCGACGATGCACAGCGCCACCCACAGGCTGAGGTAGCGTTCGAAGCGGGACATGGCGCCGGACATGGGGGCGGTCCTCAGACGGTGATGGTGCGCGACAGCAGCGTCGCGGTGGAGGGGCACAGGCCCTGGGCCTGGGGGGTGGCGAGGACGGTGGCAGGGGCCTGGTCGCGGGCCACGGGCTTGAATCCAGCCTTTTCGAAGAAGCCGCCGGCGGACGTGGTCAACAGCCAGGCCCGCTGGTGGCCTTCCTCCCAGGCGCGGCGCAGCAGCAGGGTGACCAGATTGCGCCCCACGCCCTTGCCCCGCATCGTCTCCGGTACTGTGATGGAACGGACCAGGATGTCCGACCCCAACGACAGATAGCCGCCATAGCCCGCCGGCGTGCCGCCCAGGGTCTGGTAGGCGAAGAAGCGGCCCTCGCCGTTGGTCAGATCCTCCACCGGCAGGCCGGCGGCCGTCAGTGCCGCCACCAGGCCGGAATCGGTGGCCGGAATTGGCTCATCCACCAGGAAGGGCGCCCCTTCCTCCTTGTCGAAATCCGCATGCGGCAGGTCGGGCAGCAGGTCCAGCACGACGTCGGACGGCCGGCACAGCGTCACACCCCGCGGCGTCACCACAATGGGCCGGTTGATCAGGACGGGGTGGGCCATCATGAAGTTCAACAGGTCGTCATCGGTCCATTTCGGATCGTCCAGGCCCAGCTCGGCATAGGGTGTGCCCTTGCGGCGCAGCACTTGGCGCACCGTCAGGCCCGCGCGTCGGATCAGGTCGGCCAGTTCCTCACGGCTGGGCGGGACCTTCAGGTACTCGATCACCTCAGGCTCGGCGCCGGTCTGGCGGATCATGGCCAGGACGTTGCGCGACGTGCCGCAACCGGGGTTGTGGTAAATGGTGATGGTGCTCATGCCGCCGGCTCCCGATGGGTGGCCAGGTCGTCCAGGTGGCGCTTGATGGCCATGCGGTCCAGCGAGGCCAGGGGCAGGCTGGTGAAGGCCTGCAGGCGCCGCTCGATTTGGCCGCCACCGATGCGGTTCAGGATGCTCTCCGCCATCATGCTGCGGGCGCTGTTGTGGGTGCAGAGGAACAGGACGTTGAAGACGCGGTCGGTCATGGGGAGCCCCGGGCTGGATGGCGGCCGTCAGGCGTCGATGGTGGGTTTCGGGCAGCAGTCGATCACCTCGGTGATACCGGTGCCGCACAGTTCGGGCAGGCCCTGGCAGCAATCTTCCATGAGGAAGGCCAGCAGGCGGCGGGTGCCCTCGTAGTCGGTGGCGTAGAAGATCTGCCGCTGCACCCGCCAGGAGCGTAGCAGGCCCGCCCGTTCCAGCAGGCCCAGGTGGTGCGACAGGGTCGAGGACGGCACAGCCACGCGGGCGGCGACCTCACCGGCGGTCATGCCGTTGGGGCCCGCCTGCACCAGCAGGCGGAAGACGCTCAGGCGGGTCTCCTGGGCGAGAGCGGCAAAGGCGTCGATGGCGGCTTTCGGTTCCATGGCGGTCACGCCTTTCCGGAGGTTGGCGTGGGCCTCTCATGGCTCATGGCCACGACACCCAGGTCGGGCTTCGGCTCCTTGGCCGCCGCCTCCTTGCGCTCGCTGTAGCGGTCGACCAGGTAGTCTGCGCGGTCGCGCACCAGCAGGGTGAACTTCACCAGTTCCTCCATCACGTCCACGACACGGTCGTAGTAGGCGGACGGTTTCATGCGGCCGTCGTCGTCGAATTCCTGATAGGCCTTCGCCACCGACGACTGGTTGGGGATGGTCACCATCCGCATCCAGCGGCCCAGCACCCGCATGGCGTTCACGGCGTTGAAGGACTGGCTGCCCCCCGACACCTGCATCACCGCCAGGGTGCGGCCCTGGGTGGGCCGGACGCTACCCGTCTCCAGCGGCAGCCAGTCGATCTGGCTCTTGAACACGCCGGTGAGGGTGCCGTGGCGCTCGGGCGAGCACCACACCTGGCCCTCGGACCAGATGGACAGCTCGCGCAGTTCCGCGACCTTGGGATGGGTGGGCGGCACGCTGTCGGGCAGCGGCAGGCCAGCGGGGTCGAAGATGCGGGTCTCACACCCGAACCGCTCCAGCAGGCGGGCGGCCTCCTGCGTCAGGAAGCGGCTGTAGGACCGCTCCCGCAGCGAACCGTAGAGCAGCAGGATGCGCGGTGGATGGGTGGAAATCCGCTTGGGCGTGAGCTTGTCCAGGTCGGGGGCGTCGAACCGGAGAGCGTCGATGTTGGGTAGGTCGATCATAGTCCTACTATGTTTCGACAATTATGGAAAAATCAATGCCCTTTATTGGGGTGGGGATGGTTGCTGCGCACCTTGACCGGCATCCGCTGCGGCGAACTGTGGCCTCAGCAAGCCGCGCGCCAACTGGCCACGCTGGACCGCATGCTGGGCGGGCGCCTGGCCGTCAACATCATCTCCAGTGATCTCCGGGGCGAGACGCCGGCGTCGGGCCCGCGCTGCCGCCGTGCGACGGAGGTCATGACCGTCCTGCGGGCCTTGCTGAATGGCCAGACCATCGACCATAGCGGTGAATTCTACACATTGACCCACGCCACGAAGCGCGGGCATTCGGCGCGCAGCAGATCCAGCGCTTCCCCCTTCAGCACCCAGTTGAAGACGGCACAGCTCTCCGCCGCGAACTGCCGCCGCGGTACTTCGGGGGCCATCTCGGCGTAACGGCCACGTCACACTTATGCCATTTGCCATACTTCGCTAAAAATCGTCCGCCGAGTCGCGTTCATCAGAACTGATCACAATACGGATGGGGACGGGAGTATCGTCCCAAATGGACGCCAGAATCCATTCGTGTCTGTAGCACAAATGCGCGACGTTGCTTTGGGGAATATGCTGTATGTGTACGCAGGTTGTGTTGGTTTGAACTGGGTGTCGTCCTATAATACTAAAGATATTGCATGTAATTATTGCGTATATTTACGGGTGCTTTCAGGCCAGCGCGGCTGGCGGCCATTTGGCAAAAAATGCAGTGAAACCATGCGCGTAGCACGTTGGGGCTTGGTGTTGCGGGCGCATGGTTCACTAGCGATCCGGGGCAGGGGGACGTGATGGGGTTGTGGGGATTTGGCAAGGCGGCAACCTATCCTGAAGACGTAGAAAACAAGCAAAGGTCGCGGTCCCCTTCCACCCGGCAGACCCTGTTGGCTGGAACATCCCTAATGGTGGTGGCCATCGGCATGGCGGCGCCCCGGCCCGTCCACGCCCAGATCGCCTTCACCACCTACAGCGGCAATTTTTTATCCACCGGTGTAACCCTCACCGGCAATACGGTGATCGGTGCCGGCACCATCGGCGCCTTCTTCAAAAACGCCCGTGTCAATCCGCTGCTGATCACCGCCGGCGGCACCATCAAAACCGGCCTGGGCGGCATCGCGCTGGGCAACGGATCGTCGATCACCAGCATCGTCAACAGCGGCGTGATCGGCGGCTCCGGCTTCGCCGTCTCCATTTCCAGTGACAGCACCCTGGGCGTGTTGCGCAACAGCGGCACCATCCTGGGCGCCGTCATCAACAACGGCAGCACGGATCTGACCCTGGGTGGCGGCACCGCCGTGGGCACCTACACGGGCATGAGCGACCAGGGCACCATCACCAACACGCTCAGCAACCTGATTCTCACGGGCGGTTTCCTGCTGAACGACGCCGTCAACGTCAGCGGCCACACCCTGATCAACAGCGGCGCTGCCGTCACCCTGACCAGCATCGTCACCGTCACCGGCGACTACACCCAGGCGTCCGGCACCCTGGCACTGGGCGCCTCGGGCGAACTGGTGATCACCGGCAATGCCAGCCTGGCCGGTGGCCAGGTGACCGCCACCCTGTCCACCCTGTCGGCCGGCGCCACATACCTGGTGGGGGATGCCCTGGCCACCCTGGTGGCTGCCGGCAGCGGCACCTATACCGGCCTGACCGGCAGCATCACCAGCAGTCTGGCTCGCCTGGCCGCCACCCTCGGCACGGCCGGCGGCAACTTGGTGGCGCAGGCTCTGAACGACTATATCGGCGCCGGCACGCCCAGCCTGATGCTGACCGGTACGGTGGACACCAACGGCACCACGCCCGTCGCCGCCTATGTGGCGCCCGGCGTCAGCATCGGTACCCTGGTCAATACCGGGCACCTGACCGGCGACACCATCGGGTTGAGCATCGGCACCGGCGCCACCATCGGCACCCTGATCAACGCCGGTCTGATCGACCTGCATGTGTCCCTCAACGGTATGCCGCAGACCGGCATTGCCGTCGCGCGGAACGCCGTCGTGGGCACCCTGTCGAACAGCGGCACGATCCAGCAGATCCGCTACGGCATCACGGCCTTCAACGCCACCGTCGGCCTGCTGTCGAACAGCGGCACGATCACGGGCACGACCAACGGCATCGGCATCTACACCACGGTCAGCACCATCCAGACGCTGGTCAACAGCGGCACCATCGACATGCGCGCCGGATCCGCCGGTGTCCTCAGCAGCGCGACCCTCGGCACGCTGGTCAACAGCGGCGCCATTCTTCTTGGCGCCAACAGCACCTACAACTATGGCATCGTGCAACGGACGGCCACGATCGGCACGCTGGTCAACAGCGGCCTGATTTCGGCGCCTGAGGCCCTGGTCGTGCAAACCATTGCCAGCGGCCCCAGCGGCGCGTTCTTGACCATCGTGAATTCCGGCACCATCGCCGGCAACATCAGCACCAGCACCCTCACCGCCAGCGTGCCCAACGTGACCGTCCTGGGCGGCACTGCCGGCACGGTCGGCACCCTGACCGGCTTCTCCGGCACGCTCAATCCCGGCGGCACCGGTGTCGTGGGTGTGTTCACCAACGCCAACAGTGATTTGTATTTCGCCGGCGGCAACCTGCTGCTGAACGACCGCATCAACGCCACAGGGCATACGGTGCTGAACACCGGCACCGCCCTCACGCTGGTCAACCCCATCAACGTCACTGGCGCCTACGCCCAGACGGGCGGCAGCCTGGTCCTGACCAACAGCGGCGCGCTGACGGTCAGCGGCGCCGCCAGCCTGACCAACGCGACCGTCAGCATCGCCCCCAACGCCGCTGGCAACTACGTCGTCGGCAGCCCTGTCACCGTGGTGGTCGGCGGCGGCGGATCCGATTTCACCGGCGTGTCCGTTTCCCTCGGTGCGCTGACCGGTGCCAGCCTGACCGGCAGCGTGGCCGGCAACGGCGTGCTGGTGGTGGCCGGTAACGACTATGTCGGCGGTACGCTGGCCACGCTGACCAACAGCGGTAGCCTGTCGGGCGCCACCGTCGTCTACATCGCCGCCACCGGCAGCCTGGGCCAACTGGTCAACACCGGCACGCTGACCGGCGACATCCGGAACCTCTCGGCCAATACCCTGTCCATCAGCGGCGGCACCGGCGGCGTGGTGGGCACGCTGACGGGCGGCACCCTCACCAACAGCTTCAGCGACCTGGTGCTCAGCGGCGGCAGCCTTCTGCTTGACGATGCGGTCAATGTCAGCGGCCACACCCTAGCCAACAGCGGTGCCTCCGTCACGCTGGCCAGCGTCGTTGGCGTCACCGGCAACTATGCGCAGACGGCCGGCACCCTGGTCCTGCAGCCGGGTGCCGGGCTGGCGGTCAGCGGCGGCGCCACCATGACGGGCGGCAGCGTCATCGCCATGCTGTCCACCCTGTCGGCGGGCGCCACCTACCTGGTGGGTGACGCACTGTCCACCCTGGTGTCCGCGGTCAGCGGCGCCTACACGGGTCTCAGCGGCACCGTCGCCAGCGGCCTCGGCCCGCTGACGGCCGCCTTGGGCACCGACAGCGCCAACCTGCTGGCGGTGGCCACCAGCGACTATATCGGCGCCAACGCCGCCAGCCTGACGCTGACCGGCACCGTGGACACCGGCAGCATCGCGGCCTATGTCGCCGATGGCGCGTCCATCGGCACGCTGCTCAACCGGGGTCATCTCACCTCCGGTACCGTGGGCGCGGGGATCGATGTGCGTGCCGCCACCATCGGCACGCTGGCCAACGACGGGTTGATCGACGCGCGCGTGAGCGCGAGCACCGCCCAGTTCGGCATCCGCGTCGGCACCGCCGCCGCCATCGGCACGGTGTCCAACACCGGCACCATCCTGGCCCACGTCGGCATCCTCAGCCAAAGCACCGTGGCCAGCGTCCTGTCCAACAGCGGCCGGATCGCCGTGGGCGCCAGCGGTTTAGGTATCGTCAACAACGCCACCGTAGCCACGGTCAGCAACAGCGGCACCATCGCGGCCATCCTGGACGGTGTCGGCATCTACAACGTCGGGTCCATCGCCGCCGTGCTGAACAGCGGGCTGATCACCGTCAGTGGTGGCACCGGCAACCAATACGGCCTCCTGCAGTCGCTGCGGACCATCGGCACGGTGTCCAACACCGGCACCATCCTGGCGCCCGAGGCTGTGGCGATGGTCTTCGGCGGCAGCATCGGCACCCTGGTCAACGCCGGCCTGATCGCCGGCAACATCGTCAACGGCACCCTGAACGACAGCTATTCGTACGGCGGCCTGACCATCGCGGGCGGCAGCGGCGGCACCATCGGCACCTTCACCGGCTATGCCGCCAACAGCCAGGGCACCATCAGCAACACCTTCAGCAACGTGGTCTTCACCAGTGGCGCCCTGCTGCTGAACGACACCATCGATGCCGCCGGCCACACGGTGATGAACACCGGTGCCGGCATCACGCTGGCCAACACCGTCAGCATCACCGGCGACTACGCCCAGACCGGCGGCAGCTTGAGCCTGTCCAACGGCGCCCAGCTGGTGGTCAGCGGTGCCGCCAGCCTGACCGGCGCCCAGGTCAGCCTGAGCAGCCTGCCGACGCAGGCCAACTACGTGGTGGGTGCCCCCACCACGGTGGTGGTGGGCGGCGCCGGCTCCGATTACACCGGCGCGTCCGTGACGGTGGCGCCCCAGACGGGCATCACCCTCACCGGCGGGAACGACGGCGCCAACCTGCTGCTGCTGGCGCAGAGCGACTATATCGGCGACACCCTGGCCACCCTGACCAACAGCGGCACGGTGTCGGCCCCCACGGCGGTCTACATCGCCGCCACCGCCAGCCTGGGCCAGTTGGTCAATACCGGCACCCTGTCCGGCACCATCCTGAACCTGTCGGCGCACGACCTGTCCATCATCGGCGGGACGGCCGGCACGGTGGGCGTGCTGACCGGCGGCGCCATCATCAACACCCTCGGCAACGTGATGCTGAGCGGCGGCCTGCGCCTGGCCGAGAATGTGAACGTCAGCGGCCACACCCTGGTCAACACCGGCGGCATCGTCGACGCGACCGGCAACCTTGCCATCACCGGCGACTATACCCAGGTGGGTGGCGCCCTGATCGTCACCAACAACACCGCCCTGGCCGTCAGCGGTAGCGCCAGCATCACCGGCGCCACGGTCACCGGCACCGTGGCGGTCAACAATGGCGCCACCTATCTGCTGGGCGACACCCTGGGCACCCTGGTGAGCGCCGCCGGCGGCAGCTACACCAGCCTGGCCGGTTCCCTTATCGCCTCGACCGAGCGTGTGACGGCCAACCTGGGATCGGACGGCGCCAACCTGCTGGCCGTGGCTGGCAACTATTACATCCGCAGCAACCTCGCCAGCATCGGCAACACCGGTGTCGCCACTGGCGTCACCGCCCTGTATCTGACCAACAGACTGGGGACCTTCACCAACAGCGGCACGCTGGCCGGCAGCACCTACGGCGTCATCGGTCAGGCCAGCGGCACCATCGGCCTGCTGGATAACAGCGGCCTGATCCAGGGCGGGGCGTACGCCGTGTCGATGGGCAGCATCGGCACGCTGATCAACGCCGGCACCATTACCGGCGGCACGGTCGCCATCCTGGGCAGCAACCAGTACACCCTCGCCACCATCGATAACCAGACCCTGGGCCTGATCAGCGGCCGGACCGCCCTGTCCCTGGCCAGCACCGTCGTCGCCGTCGGCTCGATCAACAACAGCGGCACGATCCTTGGGCAGTCCTACGGGATCTGGAACAGCGGCACCATCACCCGGCTGTCCAACAGCGGCACCATCGCGGCGACCGTGACCAACGGGCTGGCCATGATGAACTTCGGCAGCATCGGGACCTTCGACAACAGCGGCAGGGTCACCGCCGTCCGGTCGGACATGGTGAACAACGGCACCATTGACACGCTGACCAACAGCGGCCTGATCGGTGGGGGGACCAACGTCGCCCTGCGCAACTACGCCACCATCACCACCCTGTCCAACAGCGGCACCCTGATGTCCACCAACGGGGTGGGCTTCTATAACAACGGCACCATCGGCCTGCTGGACAACAACGGCGGCACCATCAGCAGTGGCGCGTCCTTCGCCCTGGTCAGCCCCGGCACCATCGTCCGCCTGGCCAACAGCGGCACCATCACCGCCCCTGGTTTCGGCATCGGCCTCTTCAACGGCGGCAAGATCGGCACCCTCGCCAATGCCGGGTTGATCAAGGGCGGCACGGCCCTGGAGATCTTCGTGGGCAGCCAGGTGGACCTGCTGGTCAACAGCGGCACCATCGCCGGCAACATCGACAACAACTTCGACCCTAACAACGCCGGACCGGGCACGCTGGCGGCCGCCCTCACCATCGCTGGGGGTACCGGCGGCACCATCGGCACCCTGACCGGCGCCAACCTGACCAATCAAGGCCACATCACCACCCGGTATGCCGACGTGGTCTTCTCCGGCGGCGATCTGCTGCTGAACGATAACATCACCACCAACGGCTTTACCGTGCGGAACACCGGTGCCGGCATCACCGTCGCCAACACCGTCAACATCACGGGCGACTATGCCCAGACAGGGGGCAGCCTGGGCGTGGCGGTGGGGGCCGGCCTGCTGGCCGTCAGCGGCAGCGCCAGCCTCACCAACGGGCAGGTGCAACTGGTTGGGGCCGCCACCAACAATTATTTCCAGGGCGGCACGGTGGGAACCCTGGTGACCGGCGGCGCCGGTTCCGACTATGCCGGCGTGACGCTCAGTGGCGATGGCGCCGGCCTCAGCCTGGCCGGGGTCACCATTGGTACCGACCTCATCGCCGTCGTGCGGAACGACTACATCGGCGGCACCTACGCCAGCCTGGGCAACACCGGGACGCTCAGCGTCCAAAACGGCGCGGCCGTTTACGTGGCCCAGACCGGCACTCTGGGCACCCTGGCCAACGCCGGCGGCGTGATCAGCAGTGTCGGCAGCACCGCCATCGCCAACCTGGGCACCATCGGCACGCTGTCGAACAGCGGCACCATCACCGGCGCCGGGATTGGCCTCCACAACACCGGCCTCATCCATACGCTGACCAATGACGGCACGCTAGGCGGCCTGTTCGCGGACGGCGTCATCGACACGGCTGTCAACAGCGGTACCATCGGCGGCGTGTTCGATGTCAGGGGCACGCTGGGCCTGTTGTCCAACAGCGGCAGCATCGGCACCCAGATTTATGTGGAGCAGACGGGCGGTGTCGGTACCCTCGTCAACACCGTCGGCGGCGTGATCAGCGGTGCCGCCAGCGGCATTGAGAATGCCGGTTCCCTAGGCACCCTGGTCAACCGAGGCCTGATCAGCGGCGCCCAGTACGGCGTCTTTTCCTCCAACGCCACGGGCACGGTGGACAACCGCGGCACCATCCGTGCCACCGGCGCCGGCGGCACGGCCCTGTCCGGCGCCTTCGGCACCATCCTGAACAGCGGCCTGATCAGTGGCGCCAACGCCCTGTCCCTCACCAACCAGCCGGATCTGCTGAACAACAGCGGCACCATCCTGGGCGACATCCAGGCCACGTCCGGCACCCTGACCATCACCGGCGGCACCGGCACGGTGGCGGGCACCTTCAGTGGCGCCACCGTGACCAACCGGGGCACCATCACCGTCACCAGCGGCAATGTGGTGCTGGCCGGTGGCAACATCCTGCTGAACGACAATGTCGTCGTCAGCGGCCACACCCTGATCAACAACGGCGCCAACCTTCAGCTGGCCGGTGCCGTCAGCGTCACCGGCGGCTACAGCCAGACGGTCGGCACCCTGGGCGTCACGGTAAACAACGGTCTGACGGCCAGCGGCGTCGCCAACATCACCGGCGGCACGGTCCTGGCCTCCCTGGCCGCCAGCGGTAATTACCTGGCGGGCACGCTGGGTACCCTGGTGGCGGCGGCCAACGGGTCCAGCTACGGCGCCAGCGTGGTCTCTGCCTTGACCGGCCTGGTGGGCAGCGGCGCGCTCAGCGGCGGCACGCTGCTGTTCGTGGGCGGCAACGACTACATCGGCGGCGCCTATGCCACGCTCAGCAACAGCGGCAGCCTGTCGGCCGCGACGGCGGTCTACATCGCGGCCACCGGCAGCCTGGGCAATCTTTCCAACACCGGCACGCTGGTGGGTAACGTCCGCAACCTGTCGGCTGTCGACCTTTCCATCGCTGGCGGAACCACGGGCACGGTTGGCACCTTCACCGGCGGCACCCTCATCAACACCCTGTCCAACGTGGTGCTCGCATCCGGCAATGTGCGCCTGGCCGATGCCGTCGACGTGACCGGCCACACCCTGGTGAACAGCGGCGCCGCCGTGACCCTGGGCGGCACCGTGGCCGTCACCGGCGATTACAGCCAGACGGGCGGTGGCCTGCGGCTGGGTATCGGCAGCGACCTGCTGTCCGTTACCGGGGCGGCCCGGTTCGCGGGCGGCGTGGCCACCGTCACCGGTTTCTCAGGCGCCGTCAACTATATGGCCGGCAGCATCTTCGGTACCCTGGTGCAGGGTGGGGCGGGGTCCGACTACACCGGTATCAGCATCGCCAACACGGTGGCCGGATTCGGGCTGGGCGGCACGGTGGCGAACAACGCCCTGCAGGCCGTGGCGCTGAACGACTATATCGGCGGCACGCTGTCCGCCCTGACCATCACCAACGCCGTCAGCAATGCCAGCACGGCGCTGTATGTGGCCGCCACTGCCTCCATCAGCGGCACGCTGACCAATAGCACAACGCTGGTTGGCCAGAACGCCGGCGTGCGCAATTTCGGCACCATCGGCGCGCTGCTGAACGACGGGACGATCGCCGGCGGTGCCTATGGCCTGCGCAACAGCGGGGGCGCCATCACCTTCCTCGGCAACCACGGCACCCTGGCGGGCCAGACAGCCGGCCTGGCGGTGGACGGCGGCAGCGTGATGTTTGCCCTGAACGACGGCAGCATCGCCACCGTCGCCATCAGCGGCGGCGGTTCGATGTTCGCGCTTGGCAATATCGGGCGGATCAGTGGCGGCGTCCAGGTGCAGGACGGTGGCACACTGGGCTCCATCCTCAACTTCAACGGCGGCCTGATCAGCGGTGCCACCGCCCTCAGCATCGGCGCCCAAGGCCAATTCTTCGCGCTGGCCAACGGCGGCACCATCGCCGGCAACATCATCAACAACGCCACGGCCACGCCCAACCTGACCATCATGGGCGGCACGCTGGGCAATACCACCATCGGGACCGGCACCTTTACCGGCGCCGCCCTGACCAACCAGGGCATCATCAGCAACACGCTGGGCGACGTGCTCTTCGCATCGGGCGACGTGCTGCTGAACGACAGCGTCAATGTCGGCGGCAACACGGTACGGAACATCGGCGCGGACCTGACCCTGACCGGCACCGTCAGCATCACCGGCAATTATGCCCAGACGGGGGGCACCCTGGTCCTGGTGACAGGCGCTGGTCAGCTGGCGGCCAGCGGCAGCGCCAGCCTGACCAACGGGCAGGTGCAGCTGATCGGTGCCGCCGCCGGCAATTGCCTGCAGGGCGGCACGGTGGGGACCCTGGTTGCCGGCGATGCCGGCTCCGACTACGCCGGCGTGGTGGTGACCGATGACGCCACCGGCCTGACCCTCAGCGGCGCCATCGCCGGCACCGCCCTGGTGGGCGTGGCGCGGAACGACTATATCGGCGGCACCTACTCCAGCTTGGGCAACACCGGGACGCTCAGTGTCCAGAATGGCGCGGCTGTTTACGTGGCCCAGACCGGCACCCTGGGGACCTTGGCCAACACCGGCGGTGTGATCAGCAGCGTCGGCAGCACCGCCATCGCCAACCTGGGCACCATCGGCACGCTGTTGAACAGCGGCACCATCACCGGCGGCGGGGTCGGCCTCCATAACACCGGCCTCATCCATAGGCTGACCAACGCCGGCACCCTGGGCGGCCTGTTCGCGGACGGCGTCATCGACACGGCCGTCAACAGCGGCGCCATCGGCGACACGTTCGATGTCGGTGGCACGCTGGGCCTGTTGTCCAACAGCGGCAGCATCGGCACCCAGATTCATGTGGAGCAGACCGGGGGAATCGGCACCCTCATCAACACCATCGGCGGCGTGATCAGCGGTACCGCCAGCGGCATAGGGAATGCCGGTTCCCTTGGCACCCTGGTCAACAGCGGCACCATCCTCGGCACCACCAACGCCGGCATCGGCGGTGCCGGCGCCATCGGCCTGCTGTCCATCACCAGTCTGGGTGTGATCGGCGGCGGCGTGGTGGGTGTGGAGGCCGGCGCCTTGGGCACCCTCATCAACCAGGGCACCATCGCCGGCGGCAGCATCGGCATTTCCGCGGGCGCCATCGGCCTGCTGGCCAATACCGGCATCATCGCCGGCGACGTGGCCACCTCGGGCGACCTGACCGTCACCGGCGGCAGCGGCACGGTGATGGGCATCTTCACCGGCGCCACCCTGGGCAGCCAGGGTGCCCTCAGCATTACCGGCGGCAACCTGGTGCTGGCCAGCGGCAATGTCCTGCTGAACGACAGCGTGCAGGCGGCGACCGTGGCCAATACCGGCGCCTATCTGGCGTTGGCCGGCGGCATCAGCGTCACGGGTGCCTACAGCCAGACGGCCGGCACCCTAGGTGTCACCTTGGACCACGGCCTGACGGTCAGCGGCGTCGCCGGCATCACCGGCGGCACCGTCCTGGCCACCCTGGATGCTGGCGGCAACTATCTGGCGGGTACGCTGGGCACCCTGGTGGCCGGCGCCGCCGCTTCCGACTACAGCGGCGCTGTGGTGGGCTCCGCCCTGACCGGCCTGATCGGCAGCGGTGCGGCCAGCGGCGACAGCCTGCTGTTCGTGGGCGGCAACGACTATATCGGCGGCGCCTACGCCACGCTCAGCAACAGCGGCAGCCTGTTGGCCGCGACGGCGGTCTACATCGCCGCCAGCGGCAGCTTGGGGCAGCTGGCCAACACCGGCACGCTGGCCGGCAACATCCGCAACCTCTCGTCCTTTGACCTGTCCATCACCGGTGGGACCGGGGGCACGGTGGGCACCTTCACCGGCGGCACCATCGTCAATACCCTGTCCAACGTGGTCTTCGCGTCCGGCGATGTGCGCTTGGCCGATGCCATCGACGCCGCCGGCCACACGGTGGTGAACAGCGGTGCCGACCTGACGCTCGGCGGCACGGTCGCCGTCACCGGCGACTACGACCAGACGGGCGGCAGCCTGCGGTTGGGCATCGGCAGCGACATGCTGTCCGTCACCGGGGCGGCACGGTTCACAGGTGGTAGCGCCACCGTCATCAGCGCCTCGGGCACCGCCAACTATATGGCCGGCAGCATCCTGGGGCCACTTGTGCAGGGCGGGGTGGGGTCCGACTATACGGGCCTCAGCATCACCAACCTGGTGACCGGCTTCGGTCTGGGCGGTACGGTGGTGAGCAACGCCCTGCAGGCTGTGGCGCTGAACGACTATATTGGCGGCACGCTCGCCACGCTGTCCATCACCGGCGCGGTCAACAACGCCAGCACGGCGCTGTATGTGGCCACCACAGGGTCGCTGGGCACCCTGACCAACAGCACCACGCTGGTCGGCCAGAACGCTGGCCTGCGCAATGTCGGCACCGTCGGTGCGCTGGTGAATGACGGCTCCATTGGCGGCGGCAGCTATGGCCTGCGCAACAGCGGCGGCCTGATCACTTTCCTCGACAATGTCGGCACCCTGACCGGGCAGACGGCCGGCCTGGCTGTCGACGGCGGCGTGGTCGCCTCCGCCCTGAACGTCGGCGGCATCGCCACCGTTTCCATCGGCGGCACCGGCACGCTGCTTTCCCTCGACAACCAGGGCCAGCTGAGCGGCGGCATCGTGGTGACCGGGGGCGGGCGCCTCGACACCCTGGGCAACAGCGGCACCATCGCCGGCGACATCCGGGTGGCCGCCGGCACCCTGACCATCGTCGGCGGCAGCGGCGCTGCCCAGGGCACCTTCACCGGCGGCGCCCTGGGCAGCCAGGGCACCATCGCCGTCGGCGGCGATGTGGTCCTTGCCATCGGCAACATCTGGCTGAACGACGGCATCCAGGCCGCCGGCCATACCGTGGCAAATGCCGGCGCCAACCTGCAGCTGGCGGACGCCCTCAGCGTCACCGGCGCCTACAGCCAGACGGACGGCACCCTGGGGGCCACCGTGAACAATGGGCTGACGGCCAGCGGTGCCGCCAGCATCACCGGCGGCACCGTGCTGGCCACCCTGGACGCCAACGGCAACTACCTGGCGGGTACGCTGGGCACCCTGGTGGCCGGCGGCAACGGGTCAAACTACAGCGGCGCCACTGTCAGCTCAGTCCTCACCGGCCTGACCGGCACAGGTGCCGTCAGCGGCGACACCCTGCTGCTGGTGGCGGAGAACGACTATATCGGCGGCGCCTACGCCACCCTGACCAACAGCGGCAGCCTGTCGGCCGCCACGGCCGTCTATATCGCGGCGGGCGGCAGCTTGGGCCAGCTGATCAATACCGGCACGCTGGCCGGCAACATCCGCAACCTGTCGGCCGTCGATCTCTCCATCAGCGGCGGGGCCGGCGGCACGGTGGGCACCTTCACCGGCGGCACCATCGTGAATACCCTGTCCAACGTGGTGTTCGCGTCCGGCGACCTGCTGCTGGCCGATGCCATCGAGGCCGCTGGTCACACGGTGGTGAACCACGCCGCCACCTTGCGGCTGGCCAACCAGGTCAGCATTACCGGCGCCTACGCCCAGACCGGCGGCACCCTCAGCATCGATCCCGGCACCGGCCGCCTGGTCGCCAGCCAGGGCATCGTCGTCAGCGGTGGCGTGGTTCAGGCCACGCTCAGCGCTGGCGGCACCTATCTCTATGGCAACGGCTATACCCTGATGCAGGCCGGCGGTGGCATCGACCTCAGCGGTGCCAACCTCATCACCGCCCTGGCCGGCTTCGCCGGCAACACCACCATCGTGACGGTGGCGGGCACCAGCGCCTTGCTGCTGCAGTTCGCCAACGACTATATCGGTGGCACCATCGGCAACGCGTCGAACAGCGGCACCATTTCCGGCGTGCGCACCGCCGGCTACGTCGCCGCCTCCGGCAGCGTCGGCACCCTGTCGAACACCGGCCTGTTGTCGGGCGGTGCGATCGGCGTCGCCAACAACGGGGTCGTCGGCACCCTGGTGAACGACGGCACCGTCATGGGGGCCAGCAGTGCGGCCGCCAACGTCGGCACCCTGGGCACCCTGGCCAACAACGGCACCATCACCGGCGGCCGCGATGGCGTCCACAACATCGGTACGGCCACCCTGGTCAGCAACACGGGCCTGATCAGCGCCATGTCCCGCGCCGGCCTGTACAACGGCGGCGGCATCGCCACCGTTTCCAACAGCGGCACCATCACCGGCACCGTCGGCCTCCATAACAGCGGCACGCTGGCGGTCCTGATGAACGCCGCCGGCGGCACCTTGGCGGGTGTCACGGCGCTGTACAACGACGGTACTCTGGGCACCATCGCCAACAGCGGCTTGATCCGCGGCGCCATCGTGAACGACGCGGCGCAGGACCTGGTGTTCACCGGTGCCGGGGGCGGCCTGGGCACGCTGACGGGCCTGTCGGGCAGGGGCACGATCACCAACACCCGGGGCAACGTGGTCTTCGCGGCCGGTGCCCTGCTGCTGGACGATGATATCATCGCCACCGGCCACGCCGTGGTGAACAGCGGCGCGACCCTGGCGCTGGCCAATGCCGTGACGGTCAGCGGCGATTACAGCCAGACTGGCGGCAGCCTGGTGCTGACGCGGAACGACACCCAGGCGGCTGAACTTGTGGTCAGCGGCACCGCCACCGTCGGCGGTACCGTGCTGGCCAACCTGTCCTCCACCGCCAACTATCTGGTGGGGACCAGCACCCTGCTGCAGGCGGCCGGCGGCGCCACCGTGGCGGCGCAACTGCAGGTCAGCGGCATCACCGGCCTGTCCGCCGCGCAGGGCACCGTCAGCAATGGGCTGACCCTTACGGTCGGCAACGATTATGTCGGCGGTTCGCTGGGCAGTGTCACCAACAGCGGCACCCTGTCGGCGGCCACGGGCGTCTATGTGGCCGGCAGCGGCACCCTCGCCACCCTGGTCAATAGCGGCCTGCTGACCGGCACCGCCCATGCCCTGGTCAACCTGGGCAGCCTCGCCACCATCGTCAACAGTGGCACCATCGCCGGCGACATCCTGAACGGCGGCGCCGGCGCGCTGGTGATCACAGGCGGCGCCGGTACTTTGGTCGGCACGCTGACGGGGCAGTTGTCGGGGCCGGGGGCCGGCATCGGCACGCTGACCAGCACGGGCGGCGACGTGGTCTTCGCCGGCGGTACCCTGCTGCTGAACGACATGATCGCCGCGGCGGGCCACACGGTGTCCAACACAGGCGCCACGCTTCACCTGGCCAGCACCCTGACCATCACCGGCGACTACCGCCAGACCAGCGGCAGCCTGCTGCTGGACGCTAACCAGCTGGTGGTCACCGGCGTCGCCGCGCTCAGCGGGGGCACGGTGGCGGCCTCGGTTTCGGCGTCCAGCAATCAGTTGGTGGGCGCCGTGCTGGGCACCCTGGTGGTGGGCGGCACCGGCTCCAGCTATACCGGGCTGACGGCCCTGGTGAATGTGAGCGGCGTGGACGTAACGCTCAGCACCGTCACCATCGGCGGCGGTGTCGATCTGGTCGCGATGATCGCCAACAACTATGTCGGCGATACGCTGGGCAGCCTGGGCAACGGTGGCGTGATCAACGCCCCGACGGCCGTCCACGTCGCCGCCGGGGGCACCGTTGGCAGCCTGTCCAACACCGGCACCTTGATCGGCACCATCGCCGTGCTGAACCAGGGCCGGGTCGGCAGCTTCAGCAATGACGGTACCGTCCTGGGCAGCGTCGCCGGCATCAGCAACGCGGGATCCATCGGCACCCTGGGCAACCAGGGCACAGTGATGGGCAGCGTCACCGGCCTGGGCAACCAGGCGGGGGCCAGCATCGGCACGCTCAGCAACAGCGGCACCGTCGCCGGCCAGATGGCCCTTTACAACGCCGGCACCATCGAGGTGCTGGACAATCAGGGCGCCCTGATCGATGCCGGCGCCCCTACCGCCGCCGGCCTGTACAACACGGGCAACATCGCCACGGTGCTGAACAGCGGCACCATCCTGGGTGCCACCTACGGTGTCTACAACGCCGGAACCATCGGCACCCTGGCCAACAGCGGCCTGATCACAGCACCCACGGCCCTGTACATCGACATAGGCGCCAGCCTCGGCGTGCTGGCCAACAGCGGCACCGTCACCGGCAACATCCTGAACCTGTCGGCCAACACCCTCAGCATCACCGGCGGCAGCGGGACGATCGTGGGCACCCTGACCGGCTATGCCGCCGGCAGCCAGGGCCTCATCACCAGCACCCTCAGCAACGTGGTGTTGGCCTCGGGCAACCTGTTGCTGAACGACGCCGTGGACGTGGCCGGCCACACGCTGGTCAACAGCGGCGCCTCGGTAATTCTGGACAGCCTGGTCAGCGTCACCGGCGCCTACGGCCAGACGGCCGGCACCCTGACCCTGGAAATCGCCAGCGGCGGGGCCCTGGCTGTCAGCGACGCCGCCAGCCTGAGCGGCGGCACCGTGCTTGCGGATTTCGCGTCCACAGGCAACTTCCTGGCCGGCAGTGTCACAACGCTGGTCGCCGGCGGCACCGGGTCCAGCTATACCGGCGTGGCGGTGCAGGGCTCCCTGACCGGGCTGTTGGTGAGCCAGGGCGTGGTGGGCACCAACCTGCTGGCGGTGATCGGCAACGACTATGTCGGCGGTACCCTGGGCAATCTTTCCAACACCGGCACCCTCACCGCCGCCACGGTCGTCTACATCGCGGCCAGCGGCAGCCTGGGCAATCTTTCCAACAGTGGCGCCCTGATCGGCGACCTGCTCAACACCAGCAGCCACGATCTGGTGATCGCGGGTGGCAGCGGCACGGCAGTGGGCAGCTTCAGCGGCGGCACCATCCACAACAGCCTGAGCAACCTCGGTTTCGCGTCGGGCAATGTCAGCCTGGGCGATGCCATCGACGTCACCGGCCACACGGTCAGCAACAGCGGGGCCAGCCTGACGTTGGCCGGCGACGTGGCGGTGACGGGCAACTACAGCCAGACGGCGGGCACACTGGACGTGGCCGGCCATAGCCTGAACGTCAGCGGCACCGCCGGCGTCGGCGGCGGCACGGTGTCCGCCGCTCTCAGCGGCACCGGCACTTACCTGGTGGGCGACAGCGTCACCCTGATCCGGGGCGGCAACGGCTCCACCTACACCGGGGCCACGGTGGTCAGCGGTGTCGCCGGCCTGGCGGCGACCGGCACGACCAGCGGCACCAGCCTGCTGGCCGTCGCCGCCAACGACTATATCGGCGGCACTCTGGCTAGCTTGGCCGTCACCGGCAGCCTGACCAACACCGCCGGCGGCGCCACGGCGCTCTACATCGCCGGCACGGGCACGCTGGGCACCCTGGCCAACAGCGGTACGATATCCGGCAACATCACCAACGCCGGCACCGCCAGCCTCAGCATCACCGGCGGCACCGGGTCCACCGTGGGCACGCTGACGGGGACTGGGGGCATCGGCACGATCACCAGCACCGGCGCCAATGTGGAACTGGCCAGCGGCAACCTGGTGCTGAACGACCAGGTCAACGTTGGTGCCGGCACGCTGGTGAACAGCGGCGCCAACGTGCTGCTGACCAACGCCATCAGCGTGACGGGCAACTACAGCCAGTCGGCCGGCACCCTGGCCATGGGCATCGGCAGTGGTACGGCGGGTGAGCTGCTGGTCAGCGGCAACGCCGCCTTCACCGGCGGCACCGTGGCGGTGACGGCGCTGTCGGGCAGCAACCTGATCGCGGGGCAGAGCTACACCATCGCCGAGGTGGGTGGGACCTTGACCACCAGCGGCCTCAGCGCCGCCGCCAGTGGCTTCAGCGCCACGCTGGGCACGGGCGCCAACGGGGCCGCCACCGACCTGCTGCTGACCCTGCTCAGCGACTATGTCAGTGGCACGCTGGGGACGTTGACCAACACCGGCACGATCAACGCCGCCACGGCGGTGCTGATCACCAGTGTCGGCAGCCTGGGCACGCTGGCCAACAGCGGCGCCATCATCGGCAACGTGGTCAACGCCAGCGCCAATGACCTGGTCATCGTGGGCGGCAGCAACGGCACGGTGGGCAGCTTCAGCGGCGGTACCATCCGCAACAGCCTGAGCAACCTGACCTTCGCCTCGGG